>JANNPR010000767.1:0-6124 GCA_031400345.1 Planctomycetota bacterium
TGATCGCGGAGTTCTTTCCACCAACGTCGATGCCAGCCGCCCAGACGCACGGTTGTGCCATACCCGAAACGAGTGCGGCGGCCGCCATGATGGCAGCGGATTGAGAATCAGTGACCGCAAAGGCCGCCACGAACATTAACGCAGCGGTTAAGAAAAGCGTGATTCCGGCCACGGCGCTGCGGCTGATCCGCTTATTGCTCGTTCGACGTTGTAAGCGGTCGATCAGACGTCCACCGGCGAGGGAACCGGCAATTATCGCAACTAGAGACCATGTCGTCAGCGTTCCGGTATTTTCCGGAGCCGTGCCGTAGGCAAACTCGAGGAACGCCGGAAAATAGGTGACAAACAGGTTGTAACCGGCTGCCTTTAACAGGCTCTGCCCGATTAACCCCCACATGCTCGGGCTAGAGAGTATCTCTAGCGTTGGAACATTCGCCGACCGAACTGAAACGCGAGTCTCGACAGACAGTGGCAATGAATCGAGCTGGCTACAACGGCGCAAACCGGGCATTTCGGCCGGCGATTCCCGAAACAGGACGTAAAACAAAATCGCCCACGCGACACCGATCAAGGAGTACGCATGAAAGACCGTGCGCCAATCGAAATACTTCATCAGCCACGAGGTCAGCCACAGACTGCCGACGCTGCCGACTGACATCGCCATTACGATCATGGCGCTTGCGGAGCCGCGGTTCTCCGCTGGGAACCAGTCGTTGACCACTTTCGCTTGATTGGGAATTAATCCTGCCTGAGCGATTCCGAACGCAAACCGGGCGCTCACCAACGCGGGAAGTGACGTGACAAGGGCAGTCGCGACGGTCGCCAGCGACCACAGTACACTGAGTAGTGGCAAAGTAGTTCGCGTCCCTAACCGTTGCCCTAACCAGCCGCCGGGTACCTGACAGACAAGATAGCCCAACGAAAAGGCGCTGTAGAGGTAGCCGAACTGTTCGTTGTTGATGCCCAGTTCCGTCTGCATAGTCGTATTGGCGACAGCTAGGCAATGCCGGGTCAAATAGGCGCTGGCGGCAGCGAGTGCCAGCAACAGCAGCACGACATACCTGGCGATCGTCAGTCGACGGACACACTCATCGGGTAGCAACTCCACCTCGGGTTGACCGTCTGGTTGCAGATCACGCAGTCGCTGGGAAGCCATAAAGATCCAGCTTGGAGCACAATGATGTCCGACGTGTGCCACTTCTGGCAGCCGCCGAAACAAGGTTCGACGTACGATAACGCTCCATTCGGCGGCAGGCCAGTGCAGAAGCTGGTTGCGACCTGCGTTCAAGCGCGACACCAAAAAGCAGTCTAAGCTTATCTCGTTGTGGCCCCGACCGTACCGAAACTCATGCACTGGCTTGCCGCCGGATTACCCTAAATGGCTATCGTAGTCATTTTCGGCGGCTGCCAGATGGCACACTTCGACATTCGCTGGACAGTTCTTTGAGCAGGCTGCTAAGTGAAAAGTGCAAAGTGCATAGTGCAAAATGGTGTTGGGTCAGCGCATTCTCCGATTCATTTTGAAGTTTTCACTTTTCACTTTGCACTTGCATTCGTTAAAGCTCCTGGGAGAAAGCGGGGTCGGACTCCTTTTGTCAATCTCAGGGTGGCACGTCCCAGAGTCGCGAGGAACGAGCGTTCGAAGGGCGTGTGACCTGGCAAAGCGCTATGATCTGGCGAGTCACATATCTGTGGCTTTTGCACTGCTTCGATCAATCGTCCGTACTTCCGAGTTTCAACGGCTCATTCGCGACTTCGACCGACCAGAGTCCTTCTTGACCGGAAGGCATTTGCACTGGCAAGCTCCCTTCGCCAACGGCTAGAATCAGGAAATGCAAGAGAATCTGTGGGCATCCAAGGCTCAAATCCAACGTGTTGTCGATCCAAAGTGGCATTTACTTTGGACCGTTCACGACGTTCTCGCTTTCGCAGCCCTCGTTAACGCGATTGTTCAACTTGCCCGCCTGCCCAACGTCGAACCTCCGGTCTTTTTTTACTTCGCCCCCCCTTTGATGGCATGGTTATTTCTTGTTGCTAACACCGGAAAGTTCAACTCGACGGCACTCTTAGGGTGTCGGATATTTTTGAGCATGGTTGCTGTTTCTACCTTGCTGGCTGAGCAGCAATTCGTCGTGCCAAATTTAAAGCCCCAATTCCCCGGACTTGCTCCTCTAGCAGATCGTATTCTGACATTTTATTTTTTTGCCTACGGACTGTTTCTTGGGGTAATGTGCCCCAGCTACGTGCTTGGAACTTCGCTTTTTCATCGCGGTGGCGGCAACTGCTACATACCGTCGCGCTGGATTCTGTACTCTGGCTGCGTGTGCTGGCTGGGCACGATGGTGGTTCTGGTGGTTCTCGTGACGAACATTGGTAAGTTTTTCTAGTACATCACACCCATTCGTTCGCACGGCATGGGAGATTCTAGGCACTTTCCGGGCGAAGAAATGAGCACAATTTGGATGCCGACGTGGACTGGCCCCACGGGTTCAACCGCGTCCGTATTGCTTCGATATCACAAAAGTTCTTGTTCGAAGTAGGTAGTGCAAAGGCCGTGAAACCACCCGGGCAAGCCGGATGGCGTTTAAAGGCACGCTAAACCGCCCGGGCAAGCTGCGTTGCAAAAATATATATCATGCTACCCGCCGGCCAGGCCCCCTATGATCAGAAAGGGCTCGATTCCCTTTGTGACTTCGTCAGGTAGTGGAGTATCTGGCCGCTCGTTGGACAGATCTTGCTCACAAGCATAGAACCTCAGGAACGGTCGGCGCTGTTGCGTGACGTGGTCGCGGATCGTGCCACGCAACATAGGAAAGTTCGCTTCGAGTGCGTCGAGGACCGATCTCTGCGTGACCGGACCCTGGACGTCGAGCTTCACCTCGCCATGGATGTTCGCCAGCGTCCGCAGATGAAACGGGAGCTCCACTCGTATCATGGCAGCGTCTGAACCTCGACGGAAAAGACGGCTGGTAGATCTCGGACGATGGGAGCCCAGTTGTCGCCAGCGTTAGCCGATGCGTATACCTGGCCACCTGTGGTGCCAAAGTACACACCACACGGGTCGAGTGAGTCGATGGCCATGGCGTTACGCAGCACGTTGACGAAGCAGTCACTTTGGGGCAGACCTTGCGTAAGCGCTTCCCATTCGTTTCCCCCAGTTCGACTGCGGTACACTCGCAACCTACCGTCCGGCGGATAGTGCTCCGAGTCACTCTTAATTGGGACGACATAGATGGTGTTCGGCTCGTGCGCGTGAACTTCGATCGGGAACCCGAAGTCGCTCGGCAAATTACCGCTGACGTCCTCCCACGACTCGCCAGCGTTGTCGCTGCGCATGACGTCCCAGTGCTTCTGCATGAACAGAACGCCGGGACGCGACGAGTGCATGGCGATGCGGTGAACGCAGTGTCCAACCTCGGCATTCGGGTCAGGGAGGACGTACTGGGACTTCAGTCCACGGTTAATCGGTCGCCACGTCTGGCCGGCATCGTCGGAGCGAAACGCGCCAGCTGCCGAGATAGCGATGAAGATTCGCTTGGGGTTGCTGGGATCCAAAAGGATGGTGTGCAGGCACATTCCACCGGCGCCGGGCTGCCAGAAGGAACCGGACTCATGGCTACGCAGCCCGGAGAGTTCCTGCCAGTTCCAGCCACCGTCCACTGAGCGGAACAAGGCGGCGTCCTCCACGCCCGCGTACACGGTATCCGGATCCGTCAGCGATGGTTCGAGATGCCAGACTCGCTTGAACTCCCAGGGGTGGGGCGTGCCGTCGTACCACAGGTGAGTTCCGGGGACGCCCTCGTACACGAACTTGTTACCGACTGGCTCCCACGTCTTGCCACCGTCGTTTGAGCGCTGGATCAACTGCCCGAACCAGCCGCTGGACTGCGACGCGTACAGCCGATTCGGATCGACCGGTGATCCTTTCACATGATACAGCTCCCAGCCCCCGAAATGCGGGCCGCTGACATCCCATCGTTCGCGCTTTCCGTCCGACGTCAAGATGAACGCACCCTTGCGTGTGCCCACTAGGACTCGTACCGCGCTCATTTTTGGCACTCCTACTCATTAGATGTGGGTCTGGGCTCTAATCGATGGCAACAATCACGATCGCGCATTAGCGACATTCTACAGAGCGTTTAATGACCGATTGGGCTCCGGACGGGCGCGACCGGATCTGAACCCTTGGCTCTACTGTGACGTCGAACGAAGGTTTTCAAGATCGACAGGTTCCGAACTTTTTTTGGGAATTATTGGGCGATTGTCGATGGAGCTGATTTTAAGAATTTCTGCGGGAACGTGTAAGCCTGGATTATTGACCAATCGAACCATATTCATCACGGACTCAACCGAAGTATGAGACGGTGTCAATCTTGCCGAGAACACCAGGTTTTTAAGCTTAAAGCGTACGCGAAAGGCATTACCGCAGTTTTGGTCCGCTGCACTTTAGGCTTGAATAATTTGTGGTAGCCAGTAGCGAATTAGGCGCGCCTACACGATTCTTGGTAGAGCCCCGTTCGCACTCCGATTCATGATCTATACAATTCAGAGCATAATGTGGGCCGACTTTTGTCTCACCCAGAATACATCCGAGAACGCCAGATAATGAATCGATATGCTCCGTAAGGCGCATCGATTCGCAGAGGGAAACAAGAAATGTCAAGCCGTAAGAATCTCGACGACGTAACAAAACACGTTTGGGAAGGCCAAATCAAACACATGAATGAGAACATCGCTAAGGCAACCCAGGCTGGGGAACCGATTGCGGTCATCAAAGAGATGGAACGACTCAAGCAGTTCATTGTGGCCACGTATAAGATGCGATTCGGCGACACCTATTCTGAACAGGCGTGATCCGCACTTGCATCATCTTGATTTCTTGACGACTCCCAGCCAATTGGTTTTAATGGCCGTCGCATGGCTGACCCCAAAGGGGACAAGTTGTTTGTGAATCTGGGCGCGTCGCAGGCTCGGCGCCGGTTGAAGGGTTTTGGTCACGGTGTCCGGAAAATACAAAGTGCCGGCCGCAATCAGGCTGTTATTATCCATACCGCCACCGGTCGTAATTTCCAGGAACTACAAGCCAAATTCGCTGACGTCGGCTTTGCTTGTGCCGAAAGCGATTTGAACGAACCGATCGGTAACCTGCTCAATCTGGGTCCTACCAGCGTCACTTGGCTACGTGATGTCGGTATCCAAACCATCGCCGACTTGGAGCGTTTCGGTCCAGTGGCGGCATACTGGCGAGTGAAACAACAACAGCCTGAGGTTAGTCTCAATCTGCTATGGGCAATGGTCGCAGGGCTGAAGGGAATTGACTGGAGAGAAGTAACAGATGGACAGAAACAACGGCTCCTACTTGAACTGCAAACCATGTGCTCCTAATCTTTGCGATTGCGCCGTACAGAGGATTTGTCGACGTTTTTGAACCAGCCTCGGCGAAAGAAGAAAACGAGCATCACAACAGCCGTGGTAAACATCATCCCCAGTGCCATGGGATAACCCCACTTCCAATGGAGCTCGGGCATGAAATCGAAATTCATCCCGTAGATGCTGGCAATGAATGTGATGGGAATGAAGATGGTCGAAATGATCGTGAGCACTCGCATGACCTCGTTGATGCGATTGCTGACGGTCGACATATACAAATCTCGCAAATCAGCCGCCAACTCGCGATAGATGTCGACCAGATCGATCACTTGGATCACATGGTCGTAACAATCCCGTAAGTACACTCGCGTCTGTTGCTGGATCAACGGGGATTCGTCCCGGGTCAACGCGGCCATTGCATCGCGAAGCGGCCAAACGGCGCGGCGCAGCGCGATCAATGCTCCCTTCATTTCATGCAGCGAGTCCAATGCGCCTTGTCCAGGATTGTTTAGGATTTCAAACTCGATCTCTTCCAACCGTTCGCCGTAACGCTCTAGCACGGGAAAATAGGCATCGATGACTGAATCCAACAATGCGTATGCCAGGTAATCTGCGCCCAAGCCGCGTAACTGGCCCCCCTTTTTGCGCAACCGGGCCCGCACTGGTTCCCAGCAATCACCTGTTGCTTCTTGAAACGTAATTACAAAATTTCGGCCCACGAACATGCTCAGCTGTTCTGTATCCGCGCTAAAGT
>JANNPR010000770.1:0-2951 GCA_031400345.1 Planctomycetota bacterium
CGCCGCGATCTTGCACTGGGCTGGATGATCTGCTGGGGCTTCGCCCCGAATACAGGAACGTCCATCCTGCTTACAATCGCAACGCTGTCGCAATGCTGTCGAGGAACAAGAATAGGATAAATGCAAGTTCTATTGACATGACCAAATTGCGCGACCTGGGCCGGGAGTGTGCCACTGTCAGCCGCCGGAGTTGGCTAGGATGTTCAGCAAAGACTATTTCGGCGGCAAGCCAGTGCCGAACAACGAAGGATCAATGGATTTGAATCAGTTTAGCTTCCAAAACTGCGATCGGGCTAAGACGGCCTTAAATTGTCCCGCCGTTTGCAGCACTGGCTTGCCGCCGAAAAAGCCTGACGAGTAATCCAAGCGAACTCCGGCGGCTGCCAGTGGCACCCAATCGTTTCGATTCACCATATTGGAAAAACCGCGCGACTACAGCCGGACAGCCGGCACACCATGACCTTTGCCGACGGCGAGTTCCATGATTTGGGCTTGGGTTGCCTGAGACACATCGGTGATCTCGCCGGTTATGGTGCCTCCTTGCATCACCAGAATTCGATCCGACATTCCTAATACTTCGGGCAATTCAGAGCTGATCAACAAAACCGCCTTGCCTTGCGTCGCAAGTTCGTTGATAAGCGAGTAAATATCGAATCGTGTGCCGACGTCGATGCCGCGGGTAGGCTCATCAAAAATCAAGACCTCGCATTGGCGTGCCAACCATTTGGCCAAAACTACCTTCTGTTGGTTGCCGCCCGATAGATTCTTTGCCGGCTGCTCCTGATTCGGCAAACGGATGCGTAGGCGTTCGATAAACTTGGCAAACACCTTTCGTTCCGTGCGCTGCTGAACGAATCCGGCGCGGGCTAGCCAATTCAAATTGGGTAGACCGAAATTGTGCCGCGTCGTATGTCCTAGAACTAAACCCTGCGACTTGCGATCTTCCGTCAAAAGACCGATCCCTGCACGAATAGCTTCGCGGGGATTGGTAATGTTCAACCGACGGCCGTCCAGCTCGATGTTTCCCGCGTCACGACGATCGGCTCCAAAAATGAGTCGGGCCATCTCCGTGCGTCCCGCTCCGACCAGGCCAGTCACTCCCAGTACTTCGCCGCGATGAACGGTGAAGGAAACATCGCGAACCGTTCGACCTCGACGAAGTCCCGTGACCGTAAGGCGTGGACTTCCGACGGAGATTTGGCGGCGTGGGAATTCCTCAGTCAGAGGCCTCCCTACCATTTGCTCAATTAACCAGTCACGGCTGACCTGACCAATTGGCCGCTCCGCTACGTTGGCCCCATCGCGGAGAACCGTCACTCGGTCAGCAATTGCGAAAATTTCCTCGAGTCTATGGCTGACATAGATCACTCCCAGTCCACGGGCTTTAAGGTCGCGAATGATCGAGAACAGTCGTTCGACTTCATGGGAAGTCAGGGCCGCCGTTGGTTCGTCCATCACCAGAATGCGGGCATCGAACGATAGGGCCTTGGCGATTTCGGTGATTTGTTGTTGGGCGACCGTCAAATCACGACAGAGTGATTCGGGATGAATACGAACCCCCAATTGGTTAAACAATTCTTCTGCTCGTCGGCGTTCAGTTCGCCGACCCACGAACCCAAGGCGAGACATCTCTCTGCCTAAGAAGATGTTTTCCCGAGCGCTTAGCCCAGGAACCAGATTAAATTCCTGGTGAATAATGGCGATCCTGGCTCGCTGAGCGTCCTGCGGGGTGTGAATCAGAGCTGGTTTTTCCTGGATGAAAATGTCGCCCTTATCCGGGTGCACGGCGCCACCCAGGACTTTCATGAGGGTGGATTTTCCAGCACCATTTTCTCCTAAAAGGGCCAACACTTCCCCGGGTTGCAGGGACAGCGAAACGCCCCGCAAAGCTTGCACGCCCGGATAGGATTTCTCGATCCCCCGCATCTCCAAGATCGGACCGCAATGGTGCCCAGCCAGCATGGGTTTAGCTACCTCAATGATGGATCTTGGTCAGCATCGACTTTGCGATAAAGGCTGGTAGGAATGAGTAATTCCGATGGGACGTCTTCACCCCGATAGTGCTGGACGATAGCCTTCACGACTTCGATTCCCATTTTGTCGGGAAACTGAATCGGATCTGCATAAATCTTGCCGTCTTTGATGGCTTGTTTGCCTTCGGGTTGGCCATCAAACGCCACAATCTTGATTTGGTCGGCCTTCCCCGCCTTTTCCAACGCTGCCCACGCACCGAGCGCCGATGGGTCATTGATCGCGAAGATTCCGGCGAGATCCGTGTGAGACTGGAGTGCGTCTTCGGCGGCCTTATAGCCTGGCTCCTTAAGTCCCCCACCCTCCAGTTCCGCCACAATTTCAATCTTGGAAGGGCTTTGGGAGTTATGTTGATCGATCGCCTCTCGAAATCCTTTGACTCGCAGCTGGCACGATTCCGCTTGCTTGAAATGAAGAATCGCTACCTTACCACCGGACTCACCAAGTGCCTCAATCATTGCGCTGCCTGCCTGCTTGCCACCGCCAAAGTTATCCGACGCAATCTGACAAACCAACTTGACGCCAGATTCCTGGCACGGGATGTCAACCGTAAGAACCGGAATTCCCGCCGCATTTGCTTCCTGAATTACCGGTACCACCGTTTTTGAATCGCACGGACTCAACACAATTGCCGCTACCTTCTTGACAATAAAATCTTTGATCTGATTCGTCTGCTTGGCTGGATCTCGGTCGCCGCTAACGATAACGGCGTCGTACCCATGTTTTTTAGCTTCAGACTTTATATTGTCGCCAATCACCTTGAAGAACGGATTCTCCAACGTCAGCAACGACACACCGATTATTCCCTTAGACTCAGACCCGATTTCCTGAGAATCCGCCGATGCCGCACCTGTGGGCGGCGACGAGGTGGGTGGCTTTGTGGATCCGCCAGTGCACCCCAAAACAAAGGGGACCAACAG
>JANNPR010000784.1:0-1272 GCA_031400345.1 Planctomycetota bacterium
GAAGGGTACTTTCCCATACATTGGACGCTTTGTCGTCGCGAAAATTGTACGCCTGGACCTCGACGACGCGGACTGACAGCCAACGAGGCGCAAAACAAGGGAACTTACAATGCGGTTGCCTTACGACACGAGCACAAGATAACTCGTTAGGCAATTCCGCACATGGCGCGCGTTACTTCAGCAACGAATGGCGACTGAGCGAAGTGGTCAGTGAAATACGGCGACGGATCAGCGACAACTCCTACGGTGGTGTCGGCGCATCACGGAAGACTCTCGCAGCAGCGCGGACTCCGTGCAACCAACGCCGGCCGAAAGCGCTGGCGCGCTCCTTCATCTGCTCCACTCGGCCAGCCAGCCGGCGAAACAAACTAGGAAAGTTCTCGATCGTGTTCACGATGTCGTCGCTGGCAAGGCCCAGCCGCACGAGGATCGGCGCCAGATCAGGCGGAATTACACCCTGTTTGACTTTGGTGCGCTGCCTCCCCACCCAATCCAAAAAACGCACGTAGTCTGTCAAGGACAACGACCTTTGTCGGACGCTCGAGAAGTTGTCGCGGAGGAGTAAACACGGTCCGGATTGTTCTCGTTTCGTTCCGTGCTGACTCTAGCAGGGTACGGATCCGAGCTGGTTGGCAGTAAACACTGCTCGGAACGATAGTAGACCGAAATTGAATTTCCAACCCCGTTTCGTTCCGAGCAGTGGCACGTCCGAGTCGTGCCACTGCTTGAAACGCGACGCGGTTTCCATCGGGACGGAGCTTACTAGCGTTTCAAGCAGTGTGCGGCGGGACGTAGTTGGAATGCTCCTCGCTCCGACCCGCCCGGATCCCAGCCGGTTGGCAGTAAACACTGCTCGGAACGATAGTAGACCGAAATTGAATTTCCAACCCCGTTTCGTTCCGAGCAGTGGCACGTCCAGAGTCGTGTCACTGCTTGAAACGCGAGCCTTCACACTGCTCGGACCGTTGGAGGCCTGTCTCGTGCTGCCGAGCCCGTCTCGTTACGAGCGGTGGTACCGTCCACCCTGCCCCTAAAGCGTCGCCGGGTATTCCAATACCTCGCGAGCCGTATTCGTTGCGGGATCGATGATGACGCATTTGGCGCCGCTGAATTTTTCCTCCTGCCGGTAGGCAATTACTAACATGATATCGCCCTCAGCCCCGCAGCGAGCCGCTGCTCCATTGAGCGTAAACGCACCAGGACGACCGGGAAACACGTAAGTTATCAGCCGCTCGCCATTGGAAGTGTTTAGCACATGGATCTGTTCATATA
>JANNPR010000810.1:0-5415 GCA_031400345.1 Planctomycetota bacterium
ATGAGCCACACGGAGCACGAACTACTCAGCGTTCTGGATGTTCTGTACGAAGGTATGCTCGATGACGAGGCGTGGCAACGCGCGTTGCTCCGGGTTGCAGATTTTGTCTCCGGCGCGGCGGTCACACTATTTTCTCTGAACCCAGGCACTGCGGAAGTATACCGCTGCGATTTAGCACGCTTGGATTCTGCGTTGATGAAACAGTACCACGACACTTGGATGCCTCAGGATCCACGCCACACTGCGGGACTGTCGTGCACCATTGGTGAACCACAAGTGGACGGGATGCTAGTCGATACGCGGAGCTATCATCGAAGTGCTGTTTTTAATGATCTCTTCATGCCTGCCGATTTGCCTTACCTATTGGCGACATGGTTAGAGCGGCGTCCCAGCAGGGGCGTGGTGTTGAGTGTGTTGGGATCACGGCCGCGCGGCGAGTTTAGCGAAGACCAGCGACGCAAGATGGCGTCGTTGATCCCACACATACGCCGCATCGTCGAGGTCAAGGATCGGTTGGCGCGAGCGCAGATCATCGCGAACGGGATGTTGGAAACGACGGATCGTCTGCCGTTCGGTCTAATCTTGCTCGCCGAGAATCTGGAAATATTGGAAGCTTCTGCCAGCGCCCGATCATTGCTGGCGCGTCGGATCGGAATTCACGCCGACAGCGGACGCCTCGGATTCGTGCGCAGTGTTGACGAGCGAGCTTTTGTCGAACGTCTAAGAGAAGATCCGGGCCGGGCGCGTCTTGACGACACGATACGCCTGTCTTGGTCGGATTCACGTCAGCCGCTCTCACTTCTTGTCCTGCCGCTCAAAGCCAGTCAAGCGCAGTGGACGACACCCTCAGCATGCTGGTTAGTTTTGGTTTTCGATCCAGAAACGTCGCCGATAACCCACGAAGTTGCTGTACAACGCGCACTCGGCGTTACCCGCGCCGAGGCTGCGCTTGCACAACGAATAGCCAACGGACTATCCGTCGCGCAAGCTGCCGAGCAGCTCTGCATATCGGTCAGTACTGCACGCACACAATTGAAGTCAATCTACGCCAAAGTCGGCGTGAGTAGTCAGGCGCAACTCGTGCGGCGCGTACTTACCGGCCCTGCGCTAGTAAGTCACCGATTGGAAAGAGAGAAATAGGTCTGGCTTGAAGTCGCTGAAAAGAGAGGACATCTTCGAACTGCCCTGCCGCGAAAAAGGCAGTCAGCTCTTTAACCCACGTGATGCAGCGCTGGTAAATACCCTGCTCGTGCTCATGCGCCGCATCGCGGGGATGTGACAGGCGCGATTTGCATGATGATTGGGTAACGACGAAGGAAACCTCACTGCGCGCGAACACGAGGTCCTGATCCTGATTGCGAAAGGCTTGAATCGCGCCGAAATTGGCGAGCAATTGGGCATCGGTTCCCCGACAGTTGCTACCCATATCAGCGGCGTTTATCGCAAGCTGGGCATCTCAAGCCGAGCCGAAGCCACGCTCGAGGCCGTCCGCGTGGGATTGATTCGAGCTTGAGGCGTATTGCTAAAGTTTTATAAGCCGCTTTAGAAGTCTGGCTTTTCCCTCGGTCCTGTCTCAGGGCTAACGCTTGTTGGCTCGTTTATTGAAAGGCAATCCTCCCAAAGCCAGCAAAGCGCTACCCAACAGCGGAAATGCCGCCGGAATAGGCACTACGGTGAAATCAACCTGCGAACTGACGCCATCGAAGGGAGTGAACAAGGATGTGTTGGGATCAAAGACTTCGAAGGAGAACGTCGTAAAGCTTACTGATTGCCAGTTCGACGGTAAGCGCGCGATGACGTAGTCGGCATGGGTGAGAAGCCCCGGCTCCGTAATGAAGCTCGAAGGGACGTCGCCATTGAACAGGTAAGTGCCAACGCCGTGAGCACGAAAGAGAGTTTCGACGGATTCGAAAACCACCGAAAGATCGTGATCCTCGACATAGGTTTGGGTGGCGAATTGTAGGTCTCGCTATTAAAATGGACCTCCAGCCTTATTTGCTTTGCTTATAGTTTCTACTGCCTGACATTCCAACCCAATTAGGTAGAGGCCGCGCGGGCGGGATGATCAAACTGTAACGCGCCGTGAAGTCTTACGCATCATTCAAATGGATGAAACCGTCCCTTCATGTTATATCCGACCGGCGTCCCCAACACTCAACGTGCGCCGAATCTCGTCCGTCTTAAAGCCGAGCGCCATCGGCCGCACTACGCCGGGCAGGATCGCGACGTCGTATAACTCCTGCACGAAGCCATCGATGCGCAACCAGTGCACGAGATCGCCAGTGCGCAGATCGATCACGTGCAAGCCGCAGCGCGCCTCCGAGGCTTTGCTGGTCAACAGCGCATCCAGCGCCAAGCCTCGAAAAGTCTTGTTATCGCGCGGGAGCGAGGTGCCGACCAAAGCATAGTCGCCAATGAAGGCCAGTCCGCGCAGGTAGCCCGGGCAAAAGGTGACAGGCTCGAAGCGACCGCTTTCGCGATCAAGATACCCAAACTGGCCGTTACCGGAATCGAGCAACCACAGCCGATCGCGATAGACTCGCGGTGAATGGGGCATGGATAGGCCGGTGGCGATGATTTCGTTGGTGGCCACGTCAATCACCACGCCGCCGTCCTGGCGCTTATCACGCCAGCCGTCGGCGACATCACTCTGACTCACCGCGGTGACATATTGCGCCCGTCCGTCGCTGAGCGCTAATCCGTTCAAATGACAGCGGTCTTCCGCCGCGAGTTTGGTCAGAAACTTAGGCTGCCACAACGGGGTGAAGCTATGTGTGTCGCTCACCGTCGCAAGACACCCGAACAAGGTGTTGACGAACATCACCCGGCCTGCACTGTCCAC
Organism: Planctomycetota bacterium; assembly: GCA_031400345.1. GTDB lineage: Bacteria > Planctomycetota > Planctomycetia > Pirellulales > Pirellulaceae > JANNPR01. Next base: position 2,843 of record JANNPR010000810.1, read on the forward strand.
GCCCACATCGTGCACATCGATATCGCCCGTGGTCCACGCCACGCGCGGCACATAGAGCCGGTCGTAGTCGTCGTGAAGGTGACCTGCCTCCAGACAATTCTCGAATCGCCAGAGCTGAAACAACGTGCTCATATACAGCGTTTGGCCGTCAGCGCAGAGGCCCATGCAACGATTAAACGTGCGCTCAAAGATCGAGAGCCGCCCATTCGGTTGCAGACCCAGCAGAAATAGCTTGCCGCTCTGATACGTGGTGAACGCCAAACTTACCCGCTGTTCGGCCAGCCAGGCGGTGAACTGACGGGAGGGGATGAGTTCGAGTTGGGGCTGGGCTTCGGGGGCGTCGGTCACTGGGTGGTTCCTTATTTTTCGAGCTTGCGGGAGAGTTGTCGGCGATACTCTGTCGTAAGTTAAGTGCGTTTCAAGCGATCGCACCTCTGCACTAAACGCAAGTAGAGTTACGTTTAGTGTCACTAAATAAAACTCAAGTCAACATGCTGTCGAGACCCCCTCATGGCTGCGCCGAGTGCAAGACTCGGCTGCTCGCAGCGCTGATCAAACGCGTGAATCGTCAATTCCCTGCCAAAATCCTGGCGTTTGCAGGATGCAAGAAGTCGCTTCAGCGAAGTGATGGAAGCAGCCATTCAAGGAGACCCACAGCACGTTACCCGCAGAGGTCGCGAGGCAGTCGTGGTGCTGTCGGAAAAGGGCCGGGCAATTGGGTGTCACGCTGGCCCGATTTGTTAATTGCGGCAACGGCGCTGGTTAGGCACCGCGAAGCCCAGCAAGAACTGGCCAAGAAATAACGGTTGGGCTTCACCTTGTTCAGCCCAATTTACGTCTGATGAAACGCGCGAATCGTCATTCAGGCATCTTTCGTCATTTTTTCTGTCGGCACCATCTAAAATTCGAGTGGAAAAGTGCATAATTAAGTTCTAACTTTGTTCTAACTTAGATGTAACCAATTTTTGTAAAGGAGAGCTCGATGCGCACGTCCATTCGAAAAATGGGGAACTCACAGGGCGTTATCATTCCGAAACCGCTGTTGCTCCAGGTTGGGCTTGAGGGTGAAGCGGATTTGGTGGTGGAAAACAACGCCATCGTTTTACGTAGACCGAAGGATAACCCGCGCGAAGGGTGGGCGGAGGCCAGCCGAAAATTGGCCGAAAGCGGCGATGACCAACTCGTGTGGCCGGAATTCGCGAACGAGAGCGATAAAAATCTCGAGTGGTAGCGCGCGGTGATATTTGGTTGGCAAGACTGGACCCAACCGTAGGCAGCGAAATCCGTAAGACGCGTCCTTGCTTGATAATCTCTCCGCCTGAAATTCACGACCATCTGCGGACCGTGCTCGTCGCACCGATGACGACCGGCAACAAGCCGGCGCCGTACCGGATCCCAATCGTGTTCGGTGGCGAAAAAGGCTTGGTCCTGCTGGATCAAATTCGCGCGCTCGACAAAATTCGACTGGTGAAACGGCTAGGGAAGGCAAATGGCAAGACCACTGCGACCATACTCGAAATCCTACGCGCGGTGTTCGCCATTTGAACAATTCCGGGTCGGGATGAGCACCGCGAAACCTGCCAAGAACTGGTCGTGGAAAAACTGTTGGGCTTCACGTTGTTCAGCCCAACCTACGTTTAGGTCTCGCACCTCCCAGCTCACGACAAGGTCGCTGAGATATCGGTATCGACTAACAGACGCGCGGCGCCTGCGGTGTAGCCGTTGAACAGCACGCCGCCGATATCCAGCGGGCCACCGCCATCCAACGCCCAACCTTGGCCTGCCGAGATCACGCTATCACCCACGTCGCCGAGGATGCGCAGTGCGTTCGAAGTTGACGACAGATTGAGCAAGTCGAGTTTGTCGAAACTCACCGCGTTGTTGCCGAACCCGATGAGATCGAGGATTTCGAGATCGGTGAGGAACCCGCCGGCGAGGTTGGCCTGATTTAAATCCAGGCTCTGATTGAGGTTGGCAAGCTGCAAGGTATCGATACCCGAGCCGCCATCGACGCGCCGATCCAGCCCATCGTAAGTAAACACATCGTTGCCCGCCCCGCCGATGAGTGCGTCGATGTCCGCGCCTCCATTGAGGATGTCGTCACCGAGGCCGCCGAAAAGGAAGTCGTTGCCGGCGGTACCGCTCAGGATGTCGTTAGTGGTCGCCGCGTGATTGAAATTGCGCCCGAAGAGCACATAACTCTCACCAGCCGCGGTTTTCGCATTACCGGCGGCGTCGCCATGGATAGCCCCGATGATGAGATCCGCAAAACCATCGCCGTTCACATCGCCCGCAGCACTCGCGGACCAGCCGCTGAAATCCCCCGCATCCACCCCATCCAGCACAAAACCGTCGCTGCCGCTCAAAGTCGATAAATCAAGTCGCGCCGCGAAACCACTCGCCTTGCCAAACACCAGGTAACTTTCACCCGCATTGATTTTCGCGTTGCCAGCGGCATCGCCCGGGTACACCCCGATGATGAGATCCCCAAAGCCATCGCCGTTCACATCGCCAGCGGCACTCACGGAATAACCGCTCAGATCATTCGCATCCACCCCGTCCAGCACAAAGCC
>JANNPR010000816.1:0-5534 GCA_031400345.1 Planctomycetota bacterium
CTAGCACCGCCGTCCTGTGCCGCCCCTGCCGGGGCTATGCGCGTCGAACGTCACGCATCCAAGGGCTGACGCCCTTGGCTATTACATGTCGCCCTCCGGGCTGGGGAATAATGTCTCGTCCCGCCGCGCAATAAAGCAAGGTATTCCCGATTTTCATCTCGTCGTGCTGAGTCATGTCATTCAACTGCGGATACACTAGTTCCAACTTTTTTGCGAAAATCACTCTTCGGGCAAGAGGGGACGGCCAATGCCAAGTTCTTACACCAGCCTGAACTACCACATCGTCTTCAGCACCAAATACCGGAAACGTCTGCTCGTCGATTCAATTCGCGAAGATGTTTACAAGTACATTGCTGGAATCATTCACAACAAGAACGGCCAGTTGATCGAGATCGGTGGCATCGAAGATCACGTTCATATCCTGACATCATGCAGTCCCAAAATTGCGCTGGCCGATTTCATACGCGACATCAAAGCAAACGCTTCCAAATGGATTAACGAACAACATCGAGCCGCGAAGTTCGCTTGGCAAACGGGATACGCGGCATTCACCGTAAGCGCTTCCCAGGTCGACGTAGTCCGCCGATACATCCGCAATCAAGCCAAACACCATAAGAACCAATCGTTCGTCGACGAATTCCGAGGTATGTTGATCAAGCACAAAATTCCATTCGATGAAGAGCGATTGTTTGAGGACGAATTCCTGGTTAGTCGCCAATGAACCGGTTCTATGGTCCGCTGGTGGCGTAGGGAGAAGTAGGCCCAGGCTAAATATTAAATAACTCGATATATTGGCATCCGAAAAACAAATAACAAAGTCTGACCCCCAGTCTTTGACCCCCAGTCTTTCCTCGATGCGATAGACAATTGCATGACAATGGCGGCGACCGCCAACATCGCCCAGATGATAAGCATGGCCTTCGGCGAACTCCAGAAACCGAGCTTCGAGTCGGCCTTGGTCTTGTCAATTCGCCAGTATATGTAGTAAGTCAAGAGACCGATCGCCGCGACCAGCAACGACGATGACAAGAGGTTGATGTGCTGACGAAACGGTATGTTCGGCTCCGGGTAGGTTTCGTACGTGAACCACGGGGACGGCAAGCCGATTCGAACGCTAATATCATGCCGGCCCTCCACGGCGTGACCGGAAAAATGAAACGAGAGAAACATCATCAGGCAAACGAAGTGAACCAGAATGAGCACCGTCTGCACGGCCCACGTGAACCAGAGATCGCGCTCGGACCACCACTCATGCCAGGCCCGCGCCAGCGTGCCGCTTGGAGCAATTGCCGGTGTGGCAACAACCCCTTCCGTTTGCTTGCCCACTGGCTCGCGTAGAAATGTCTTTTGTTTGCCGAACACGGACCTTGCGCCTCGTCCGGTCAGCACCGCCAAGGACCAGAGTCCGATCGGCAGGCCGATTATAGTGAGCATTACCAGGAGGCTGGCAATTACCGCCCACGCGTAGGACTGGAGCTGCTGCATCTTCCGCGCGGCCACAACCAAGAGCACGCTGGGAATCATCAAGAGGATGTACACCGTCATGCCCACGGGCAGGACAGACCAGAGGACTTGGGCGGGCGGGGGATCCAAGGCCAATTGGATCGTCGCAGTGATCGGAATCAACAGCGTCAGCAACACGGCAGCCAGAACTCCGAGGACCCGGTCGGCAGCGGCCAGCCACCTGACTTGCCGGTGCAGCGACTCGCGGTCGATCCTTCGAGCGCGGAATGCTTCCTCTACTTCCCGTTTATTCAGCACGACGAGCGACCAAATTCCGATTGGCAGGCTCACGAGCCAAGTCAAACCGTAGGGCATCACGGCCAGAATGCTGGCCGTGATCGCCAGCCACCGCGCCTGAAGCCGCATCATGCTCAATGCCCCGGCCATGATTACCACGGCGAGCGGACACGCGAACATGGCGTTAACCATTCCCAAGACGATAACACCGTCGAACATGAACTGTCCGGGTGGGACGTGACGAGAACCTTGGGCTACTGCACCGTAGACGGTAATCGCGACGGAGAGCAGAATCGGCGACACGAACGCGAAAGCTCCTGCCACCAGCAGACCGAGTGCCGGTCCCTTGACCCGGGCTCGCACGACTTCGACTTCGTCGACACCACTTTGGGCCTTCTCTGGTTCAGTAGCGGTGCCGCTCCGATGATGGCCACTCGTAATTTCCTCCACATCCGTTTTCACCTCGCCGGCCTGCTGATACCGCCGCCCCGGTTCCTTCTCCAGCGAGCGGAGCACGACCTCGTCGAGCCGCACGTCGATCTGGACCTTATGCGACGGCGGGGCGAAGCGGCCCAGCGGCAGCTCGCCGGTGAGCATCTCGTAGAACACCACACCCAGCGAATAAATGTCCGCCCGGTGATCAACCGCTTTTGTTCCCTCCATCTGCTCGGGCGCCATGTAGCGGATCGTTCCCATTACCTGGTGCGAACCCGTCAGCGAGAAATTGGGCGTCTTGTGCCCACCAGTCGCGATCAGTTTCGATAGACCGAAGTCAGCGATCTTCACTCGGCCACGTTTGTCGAGCAGGATGTTCTCGGGCTTGATATCGCGGTGTACGACCCCTTCGTCGTGAGCGTATTGCAGCGCGTCGCAGATTTGCGGGACCACGGCCAGGGCCTGGGGCGGATGGAGCTGGCCGGCCAGCATCGCTTGTCTCAGATTGGCCCCATCGATGAACTCCATTACGAAGTAGTACAGACCGCTGGCCTGGCCGAAATCGTGAACGGTGACAATGTTGGGATGGCTGAGCCGAGCCAGGGCGCGGGCTTCGCGCGTGAAGCGCTCCGCGAACGAAGGATCGCGGCCAACCTCCGGCGGCAGGATTTTCACCGCCACGATCCGATCCAGTCCCGGCTGTCGAGCCTTGTACACCGCACCCATTCCTCCTTGACCCACCAGCTCCAGAATATCCAATTGCGGGAATCGGTTTGCCAGTTCTTCGACGGAGGGCGCCACGAACCTGGAGGATGAGGGGCTCGACAGCGTGGGTTCCGAATTGGACTGCGGCAACGGCTCGCTCTCAAACCCAACTTGCACGAGGCATTTGGGACACAGGCCCGCCGGAGCGTCGACCGGAAGTTGCATGGCACATTTCGGGCAGCGAGTCGATTCACTCATGGCGCTTTCTCCCTCTGGAATCGTCGTCTACCCTTAAATACAGCATCGCCGTGACCCAGTAACATGTAATTTTGTTTTTTTTGTCGGACGCGCTTTCATTCGCTCAATGTCTCCAGCATCCGCCCGATCTCATCATCCACCTCGGAGTCGTTGGCGACCGTCCGGGCGACTTCCAGGCGAAACAGTTCGCGATACCGCTTCCGCATCCGATACGCCGCCTGCTTGGCCGCCGCCGAAGTGATGCCGAGGGCTTCTGCTGCATGCTCGCAGTCGGCGTTGGTCATTTCGCCGACCAACGCCCCCTTGAGCTTCTCAAAATGCGGCTCCCGTCCCGCTTCCGCCAGCTCCATTCTCAGGGCGTTCAGCACCTGATCCAGGAGCGTCAACACCCAACGTCGCTCGAATTGTATCTCCGGCGTCAACTCGTGGGACGGCTCGATCTGATAGCGTGATTCACCCGATTCAAAATCGAGAGATAACGGGGACTTTCCGCCGCCGCGTTTCTCGGCCCGAGCCTTCTGCCGTTCGTTGGCGAGAAAATTCTTCAACGCCGAAAGCAGGAAAGCGCGGAATCGCCCGCGGTTCGGATCGGCTTTGGCTATGGCGTCTTTGTCGAGCAGATGTGCGAAGAATCCCTGCGTAAGGTCCTGAGCGTCCTCGACGCCTGACACGAGCCGACGCAAGTAGGTATAGACCGGAAACCAGTACGTCTCGCACAAGGATCCCAGTGCCCATCTGGATTCCGGCGAAGCGGCCTGACCGGCCGCGACCACAATACTCCATCGAGTCGTAGCGAATCGCTGCGCAGGACCAGCTACATGGCTGCTCTTTTCAGCACGGTCGGGCATGGCACTATTGTAAGCGGCCAGTTCGCTCGATGCCTATCGAAAGGTTCTACTTAAAAAAGTTCCCTTCGGCCAATCTGAGCACAGATCCCCACTCTCCATGCTGATTACCCAGTCCAGTTTCCAGCGGCTCATTGGGAGGGTTTCCCAACTCTTTGATGGCTAGAATTCCGTTTGTCTTAGTTGTTTTATTTTTTCGGACCGGGCTTCGGAGCGGACACGGGTGCGTTGAGGGACGGCGGAGATTTCGCTGAAGGCGCGGCATCGTCATCGCTGCCTGCTGGCTTCGGGGCGGCGTCGCCTCCCATCGCAGCTTTCGCCTCACGGAGAAGGAGATTCGCTTCTAGCCAGTCGGTAATCTGGACAACGTAGTAGCCATCCTGCCGCTTGGTTTCTTGGTCCATGAACCACTGCTGGGCCAGCTGCAGGTTTTTACGGGCCATGGCCGTGTCTCCACGTCGCGCGTAGACCAGAGCCAGGGCGAGGTGATTCAATTGGGGGTGCCACCTGGTAGCCGAAGACTGCTCGAGGCGTTTTAGCGTTTCCTCCTCGTTCCCCGCGCGAAAATGAGCCAATCCGGCCACGTGCAGATACCAAGGTTGCTCTCTGTCGCTGACAGCGTGTTCCGCCCACCGGACCGCGTTTTCCGGGGGCACGACCGGGGTTGCTGAAATCGCTACCGTACGCGCCAGGACATATGCAAGTAACGGCTCACTGGGTTCTCCTGCTCGCTCGATTAACCGCTTCAGCAAATTGGCGTATTCCTCTTGGTTATCCGCCAGGAGCAGTGTGGCTGCATATTCGTACCATTCCTCGCTGGGTGGGATTGTTTCAATGACCTTCGAGTATTCCTTCACGGCATTCTGCCAGTCGTTACGAAGGACAAAGTCCCGCGCGAGACTGATCCGGAGCAGCGCATCATCCGGACGCAACGCCATTAGCCGCTCAAATACCGGGTCACCCCGACGGATCACGGTCTCGATCAGCCGACCGCGGGGCGAATAACTGGCTCTTCCCTCGGGTAACGCATCCAGTTGTCGATCGAATTCACGGGCGATTTCATCCCAGCGTTTGCCTGCGGCGAGCGACACCAGCCAGCGTTGGCGAAGTGCGGCATCTTCCGGGCGCAAATCGAACACACGCTTCCAATCGGCCGCGGCCAGCTCCCATTGATCCGCACCTTCGTACGCTGCCGCGCGACTGCTTAGCAACGCCGCATCCGTCGTCTCGGCCGTGATGACCTTATCATAAAAGACGATGGCCTCCTTCCAGTTTTGTTCGGCGGCATACTGTTCAGCCATCATTAGGGCCGCCAGTTCCGGCCGCCGCTTCATCAGATTTTCGATGGTGGCTTGCTGGCCGACTAAACGCAAGGCGATGGCCAGCCTGGTCCAGGCATTCGCGCTCTTCACAGCGGCGAGCTGGTTTCTTTCGTAGTCGAAGATCGTGGGATCGTCCGTGACCCAAACGCGAAAGCAACCGAGCTTCGCCGAAGGCCACCTGCGATCTAAGAAGTCGAGTTCGAGCGTAATCTGGTCCTCTTCGCCCACG
>JANNPR010000962.1:0-5460 GCA_031400345.1 Planctomycetota bacterium
CACGAGCACGGATTTTCCATGAATCAATGCATGGGCTTCTGCGCCACCATCTGAACAACACACAAAAATAAAAAAGGATATGTGGAATGCAACAGGACGGCAAATCGCATTTTGAAGTATTCGAATCGCTTCACAACGAAACGACTTGCCTCTCCGGCACGAAATGATTTTATTGCAAATGGATTAGCGGCCACGAACCCGTAGTCCCGCGCGTGATATCGGCTAGGTCGAAAATTGGCGGGGTCAGGTATCACCATTATTCCGGCATGAGCGCCGTCGATCAGTCCCGAGTAGTCCACCCAGTTGGCTGATTTTCCCCAAATCTGCTGCTCGTTAGTTCGACCTTCAGCATCGCGAATTTGCCCGCCTTTCACCACGGAAAGAGGCGTTGCAACTCGAACGCCGAGTCCCATTTCTTCTTGATCCCCGAAAACTACATCATGTAGGAGTGACGAGTATTCTGACTCGATAACCAACAGGTACCCCGTAGGTCGCACCCACACGTGGGTGCGGAACATTTCTTCACAAACAGTCTTATCCCCTTTTTCGTTCAAGTACTTATTCCGAACCTGAAAGCTTCCGTCCCCTACACCATTTCGCGGTGAGTCAATGAACCGGTCATGCACAACTTTCGCTTTCAGGCGCCACGAATCATTTCCGTTCATATCTGCGTAGGCGAGCCAGATCCCCGGATGTAGTAGCTCATGATCCATACCGTCTTTGCCGGTTCGAGGCGGCTGGTTTCGCGTGACTTGAACTCGATTTGGTGCGAAGGCGTTGCAAAAATAGGGTCTCGGAATCTTTGGATCGCTATACACGTAGGTGGCGATCGGCGCTGAACCGGCCGTTATGGTCAGCTGGTTGGGCTGCGCATGGAATTCGACAGAGGGCAATTCTTGAGAAAACCCGACACACGCCGGAAGAATGAGAATCGCCAGAGCAGCTTGACGAACGTGAACAGCGATCATCGACTCTCGTTCCAGTAGATCTTAACGTTGTGTGTTTGACGCCCAACTGCCACGATATCGATGAGGCCGTCGCGATTCAAATCCGCAGCGGCCAAGTCTTCGATGGCCACCCCCCCCGGATCGACGACGAACCTCTTCCATTCATCGCCGTCGGGAGTGGGATCGTAAATCCGTAGGCCGCGACGGGCCGGTGGGGTGCTAAGGTCATCGCGGACGCCAATGATCAACTCTTCGTCGGCATCTTGATCCAGATTTGCACACCAAACCGCATGGCCCCATTGCAGTTGGTCGTCCAAAACACGCCGCTCCCAAAGCCATTCGCCATTGGTTGGACGTGCCGCAGTCGGGCGTCGATAGAGTACGACCTGGCTTCCGTGCCAGGGTTCGATGGTTGCCAAGTAATCTTGTCCGTTCGCCAATTGTCCGTGTTTAATCTCGCTTGCACCCCGGTTGGGAGAAGTTATCTGATTACCTTCCCCGATACGAGTTCGGCGCCACGTATCGTCAGACTGCCGCTCGAGCAAATGAACTCCCTCGAAGCTGACCGCAACTAAATCGATCTGATCGTCGGAATTGAGATCTGTGGCACAAAAGTTATGGCAGACATGCATGTCCTTATCGAGAACCTTCGAAGTCCAGGTACCCCGAATTGGGTCTTTGGGGATTGTGTATGCCAGCAAGCGAACGCCATTTTCGGCGTAATTGGGGCGGGTCGAATTTCGCCCTAGCAACGGTGCGACGATTAGCTCATGACGACCGTCCTTGTCCAGATCGACAAACTGCATGCGGTGTGTTGTCGGCTCCTCACCAATCGCGTGTACTGCCCATTTTCCCTGATTTTCCTTCGGTTTTTTCAGCCACTGTATCGTTCCGCCCGAGGCGGTATTACCAGGATTCCATTCGGCGCCGACGGCAAAGTCGATGTTTCCATCGCCATCAATGTCGCACGGAGCAAAGCAGACATTATCTTTCTTGGTTTGCCCTTCGATGATAACGTGCTCTTCCCAATTCGGGTTGGCCAACCACAGAATGCGGTCCTGGTCGACTATGACGATGTCCAACTTCTCGTCAGCGTTCATATCCAGTAGCCGTACGGCATAGCCAACGCCTAGCCGAGTATTTAATTCCTGATCACGGAAGGCCAGATCGGCTCCCCACGAAACTTGGCACATAACTAGCACGCAACACGACCAGGTCACAAACCATTTACTTGAAGCCACGCTGATGAGTCCTTGCTAGTGACATGTCCTATTCGGCTGTCGTACCATAAAATGTCGCAGTTCTTTGTTAGCTCATATCGCAACAAATTGCTTGGATGAGTTTAGCGAAAATGACGGCGACAAGCACGAGTAGATCGCCTTAAAAGGCCCGACCATGGGTTAGTGTCAGATGGACCTGTCTCCCTTGTGCAGGCCCAAGCAGTGAGTTGTGCAGCCGAAGCAGTGACCTATTGCCGATTTGACTTAGTTGATCGTTCCCACACTTCTAAAGGGACACTGACGAAATGCAATCGATTACACTCAATTCTTTGTCAGCTGCTCGGTGCCAGGTGGTTCCTGGTGCTAGAACCAAACATGCGGTCCCGCAGGCCGTGGGCTTCATCACCCGGGTGGATCGCCGTCGGAAGGGCTCAAAGATTCGGCCGACGGTCGCATTTCTAGTGTTGGCGACGATTGGCCTGGTCGAAGTTAAATCGGCGTTTGCAAAGGATCCGCTGACTCCATCTTCAACCGGCCAAATCTCTCGATCGGGTGCCGCAGGTGGTCAGGCCGATAACTCTCATCCGCTGGATCCGGCATTGAAGGTCGCTTACGACTCTCGCGATTACATCGAGCGCAATATTCGCGATTACACGGCAATTTTGATAAAACGCGAAAGGATCAAAGGCGAATTGACAGATCATCAGTTCATGTCGGTCAAGATTCGCAATAAACAGATGCAGGATGATAAGATCGCGGTGCCGTTTAGCGTGTATATGAAATTTCTCAAACCACGTTCGGTGGAGGGCCGGGAAGTCATTTGGGTAGAGGGTCAGAACGACGGTAAGTTGTTGGCCCACGAGGGCGGGCTAAAAAACTTACTTGTCCTGAAGTTGGACCCAAGCGGCACTTTAGCGATGATGGGGCAGCGATACCCCATCTACGAAATCGGAATCAAAAACCTAATCGATAAGCTCATCGAAAAAGGTGAACGCGATCACATGCGAGAAGAATGCGAAGTCAAATTCTTCCGCAATGCAAAGATCGAGGATCGCCCCTGCTTGATGATTCAAGTGAAGCACCCTCAACCTCGCCCCTATTTTGACTTTCACGTGGCCGAGGTCTTTATGGATGACCAGTTCCAGGTTCCGGTCCGATATGCCGCCCACCAGTGGCCTAAATCCTCCGGGGGAGAACCAATTCTCGACGAAGAATACACCTATCGAAATTTGAAAATCAATGTAGGTTTGGAGGATTTGGATTTCGATCCCAAGAACCCCGAATACCATTTTCGCTAACACTTACAATAATTTCCCCCGCTCCAGCAGCCCTCCGCTGATTCCCACAAGAGTCAGCTAAACCACGCCGTTTCGCGACTTTAAATTGGTTTTTGTCATTCGGCCGAAACCATGACGCGATTCTCGTGTTTGTACTCTCATCGACATCGGATCACGCAGAAGTAAGTTGTCGCAGCCTTGGGCTCAGACCAATTTTTCTGGTTTCCGACAGGTTCCGCCGTTAGACTTTCCGGCGGTTCTAGAACCAATCAAGGGATCTTTATCAGGAGTGGTGCACATGTTTCATCGTCGTATTGGTTTGGGGCTTGCGTGCATTGGAATGTTCGCCGCTTTGTCAGCTGCGCTGGTCGGACAAGAGGGTAATCGCCAGCGCGGTGGGCCCGGCGGTGGGTTCATGGGACGGGGTGGCGGAGATCCGACCATCATGCTGCTTGGAATGGACGAGGTGCACAAAGAACTGGAACTGGTCGACGATCAGCAGTCTTCTTTGAAAAAACTACACGAAGAATTGACAGATATGCTGCCGCGCCCCACGGGCTTTCGTGAACTAGCTGAAGCGGAACAGGAAAAGATGAGAACAGAGATGCAACAAAAAATGCAGGAGGTGTCCAAAGTTGCTAAAGCTAAGCTAGCTGACATCCTTCTGCCGCATCAGCAAGAACGGCTCCGTGAACTTACTATCCAATATCGTCGGACCGGAGCACTTCGTGACGAAGAGGTTGCCAAAACACTCGAATTGACCGGCGAGCAAAAACAAAAACTCGAAACGCTACAGCAGGAGATCGATGAATCGACGCGCACCAAGATGCGGGAACTATTCCAAGCGGGCGGCGGAGGTGGTGGTGGTGGTGGACAGGAAGGGTTCCGGGAAAAATTCGCGGAAATTCAGAAAGAAAATGACGTGAAGCTGTTGGCCGTGTTGACGGACAGCCAAAAAAAGAAGTTCGACGAAATCAAGGGGAAACCATTCGACTTCCCACGCATGGCATTTGGTGGTGGACGTGGACGACCAGGAAATCGCGACCGAAAGTCTGAGAAGAACAACTAAGTATCGGTTTGCAGTCGCGTATCTGCCCTAGCAGTGGCCCGAAGTGCGTGCACTTCGGGTCATTGCATTGGTGGACGAAGAATACACACCTTACTTCAGGCCACCGGGCCGACTGTAACGGCCTTCACTGTTGATGCGGGCATACACGTCGTTCAGCACCCAATGGAATAAACAAAGGTGAAGACTCTCGACCATTCCCATGTCATGCAGGTCCACGTGTAATCCGTGGTGCTGTAGTTTTCGCAACTTCCCACCATCGTAACCTGTCAATCCGAACGTGATTAGCCCGTGACTATTGGCCCACTCCACCGCATGGAGGACATTGGGACTGTTACCTGAACCGCTGATGGCGATAACGAGGTCGTCCTTTCCGCCATAGTTCATGAGCTGTTGGACGAAAATCTGGTCGTAGGCTAAATCGTTCCCGACGGCCATGATCCAACCCAGGTTGTCGGTCAGGCTTAATACTTTCAATCGTTTCTTGGATTCGTCCATAAGGTCAGATGGGCGGAGGGTGCTCTTGCCGAGGTCTTCGCTCATATGGCTGGCGGTCGTTCCCGAACCACCATTGCCGAAAATGAAAATGAAGCGTTCTCGGTCCCAAGCTTGATAAATGAGATCTGCCCAATGCCGCAGATCCTTTAGTTGCACTCGACCCAATTCTGCCTGAAGGCGCTCGACGTATGATTCGACGCCAAGGGTTGCACCCAGCATTACGAAGACTCCTTACCTATTGCGGGCACTGGACCTCGTTCGCATGAACTCCGTCCAGTTGGGGTTTGTAGAGCAGGGCCACGGGAAGCATAAGCACTACTAGAAAGCCGAAACAAGCGGTACGGCGCCAACCCAGCTTTTCCACCACCTGATCAAAGACAAAGTACAGGACCGCTGAAAACACGATCGCTATCCAATTGGTGAGGTTCATGGTGGCGATGGTTCGCCCCTTG
>JANNPR010001015.1:0-7121 GCA_031400345.1 Planctomycetota bacterium
ATGCTGGCGGGCAACCTGGCTCATACGCCGAAGTGCGGCTGATGCCGACCGACCGTTTGCTGAAGATACCCGAGGGCATCTCCGACCAGCAAGCAGCCGCCATGATGTTGAAGGGAATGACGACTCAATACCTGATCCGACGCACCTACAAAGTGCAAGCTGGCGATACGGTTCTGCTGCATGCCGCGGCTGGCGGCGTCGGGTTGATTGCCTGTCAATGGCTCAAGGCGCTGGGCGCTACGGTAATCGGGACAGTCGGTTCCGAGCAAAAGGCGCAGCTCGCGCAGGCCCACGGCTGCGATCATACCATTCTCTATAAAAAGGAAGATTTTGCGCAGCGCGTGCGCGAGATCACCGGCGGCGCGGGCGTGCCCGTGGTCTACGATTCCGTCGGCAAAAACACTTTTCAGGGCTCTCTCGACTGCCTTCGACCGCTGGGCCTACTGGTGAGCTTCGGCAATGCCTCAGGGCCGGTGCCGCCGTTCGAGCTGAGCCTTCTGACACAGAAAGGATCGCTGTACGTGACGCGGCCAACGCTGGCCACTTACACGGCCAACCGCGTTGACTTAGAGGCAACCGCCAAGGAGCTATTCGATGTAGTCCAATCGGGCCGGGTGAAGATCGAGATCCGCCACACCTATCTGCTCCATGATGCGCAGCAAGTTCATCGCGATCTCGAGGCCCGCAAAACCACTGGCTCGGTCCTGATGCTGCCCTAACTTCTGTGAACACAAGCGACGCAACGTGAACCACCATCTCGAACCCAGCGGCAAGGACTCACACTTTCCACTACGGTAGGGATATACTGTTTACGACACAGTGCTGCGATACGACGTGTCCTTTATAGACAGTCCACACCTGGTACGGCCGTTCCACCGGGGGCCGCTGTCTGCAATCGGCTCTCGAATCGCAACGCGGAAACCAGAAACCTGAACTCCGAATTCTCTTTCCACCCGAAACCCAAACTACGACCTTCGAACTCTGACCTCTAAGCTCCGATGAATCACACCTATGAATGGCTCGAAACGGACGGGTTAGGTGGCTTTGCGTCGGGCACAGTTTCCGGTCGACGCAGTCGGCGCTACCATGCCTTGCTGTTGACAGCCGCCACACCTCCCAGCGGCCGATTTGTGTTAGTCAACGGTTTCGACGCTTGCGTCGAGACGTCCGCTGGTCGGTACGCCATCTCATCACAGCACTACTCCCCAGATGTCGTGCACCCCGATGGTGAGCGGCGGTTAGTAAATTTCGACGCAGAGCTGTGGCCGAAATGGACGTACCAGCTCGAAGATGGCACCCTGCTGGAACAGGAAGTGTTGGCCGAACGAGATAGCAACCGTGTTTTGTTGCGATGGCGATTGGTCAACCCGACCGATAAGATTGATAAGGTCTCGCTCATCGTCCGGCCCTTTTTCTCCGGACGCGATTACCACGCACTGCACCGAGAGAATTCGTACTTCCGCTTTGAACCACGGGCTCAGAACGGCCGGTTGCTGTGGCGACCCTATGACGGTGTGCCAGCCACGGCTATCTCATCCAATGCTCAGTACAAACATGACCCACTTTGGTATCGCAATTTCCTATACGTCGAAGAACGAGCACGTGGGTTAGATTGCATTGAAGATCTAGCGTCGCCGGGTGAATTCCGATTCGACCTGATTTCGGGAGATGCGATGTGGCTGTTGGAAGCCCTGCCCTCGATTAGTTCGAAAGATGCCAAGGCGGCACCAATCGACGAAGCTGCAGCAGGGCTATTATCGCGTGAGCTGAGTAGGCGGGCCTCATTTCCGTCACCCGTATATCGTGCCGCGGACGCGTATATTGTCCGTCGCGGCAACGGTACGACAATCGTCGCCGGATATCCTTGGTTCACCGACTGGGGCCGCGATACTTTCATCGCTATCCGCGGCTTGTGTCTGGCCACCGGTCGACTGGATGACGCCTCCGACATCTTGCTCGGCTGGGCAGATACAGTTTCAGAGGGGATGTTGCCCAACCGCTTTCCGGACCACGGCGAGCTACCAGAGTACAACTCCGTTGATGCGTCGCTGTGGTACGTTGTCGCCGTACACGATTTCCTGGAGGCATGCCGCCGTACGGGCCGCAATGTCGAGACCGAGGTGCAGGATCGTTTGCGAGCTACCATGGATCAGATACTCGTCGGGTACTCACGCGGAACGCGTTACGGAATTCACCTGGACACGGATGGCCTGTTGGCAGCCGGAACGACCGGTGTGCAACTCACTTGGATGGATGCCAAAGTTGGAGATTGGGTGGTTACGCCGCGGATCGGGAAGCCCGTGGAAGTCCAAGCACTTTGGCTCAACGCTTTGTGGATTGCCTCCGCTTTTTTGCCGCAATGGCGCTCTCATTTGGAACGCGGTCGCGCCAGTTTTCAGCAACGATTTTGGAACGAACAGGCTGGCCACTTATATGACGTGGTGGACTGCGATCATCGACCAGGCACGTGTGACGCTTCACTCAGGCCGAATCAAATTCTGGCAGTCGGCGGGTTGCCCTATGGGTTGCTCGACGAAGAAAAGGCACGCCGTGTCGTAGATCGTGTGGAACACACGCTGGTGACCCCGATCGGCCTGCGTTCGTTAGCGCCTTCGGACTCGAACTACAAAGCACGTTATTGGGGCGGCCTGTCTGAGCGAGATGGCGCATACCACCAGGGAACCGTTTGGCCGTGGCTCTTAGGACCCTTTGTCGAGGCCTGGATTCGAGTACGGGGCGCGACAATAGACGCCAAACGAACAGCTCGGCAACAGTTTGTCGAACCACTGCTGAAGCATCTGCAGGAAGCGGGCCTTGGCCATATATCTGAAATCGCCGATGCGGAGGCGCCTCACAATCCGCGTGGCTGCCCATTCCAGGCGTGGAGCCTCAGCGAATTGCTGCGGCTTGAACACGTCGTGCTAGCCTATGAACTTCCAGCGGAGAATACCGACACGTCTGATTTGTCGGACCCAAGCATGGAAATAGCCTTGTCCAAAGCTTCCGCCGCAATCTCATCCACGGAAAAAAAACGTACAAAACATCCCACGAAGGACGTGAAGCCGAATCCGCGATCTCGGCGTCAAAAACCGCGCTGAACCCTCGGGTTTAAACCAGCCGAAGGGGACGGCGACTTGCAACTACTATTTTGGAGTTCCCGATCACCGGGCGGTGACGATCGATGGGCGGCGACGATCGATTCTGAATTGCCAATTCAGTCAAATTCGCCGTTCCGGTGCATCGGATATGTTCGTCGTGGTCGGTTGCCACACTGGACGATTGGACGCGGCCTGGCGGCGGGCGGCGTCCTCGGCAATCGCGGCGACATCACCACCAAAACGATCGGAAATCTCACGACGGGTTCGGTGTATCTCGTCAAGCGGGGATTCAGTAGGTTTCTGTATCATCGCCAAGCAACTCCTCAGGGGTACAAATGATTCGCTGATAGTTCCACCATCGGTGCGTCAGCAAATGGCGCGCAGCCGTGACCACCTGCGCGCTTGGTTTCTGCCTTAGATAGCTGATGATCGACGTTTCAATGTAAACCGTGTCCATCGCGTCAACCTTTCACGCTCAGGTTAACCCGGCGGCCGCCGAAAACCGTTGATTTCACAATCCGCCCGATCGGCCGCTCGGGTTCAAGCGTTGGTTAGGGCCGTCCGCCGTGTCGACAGGCTCCAGTGAATATAAAGCTTCCGGGGCGAGGTCGGCTCCATTTGGCCAAACGACGGTTCTTGCCAACGGATCAATAGTTACTCGGGAGAAAACAGTTGTCTCATGCAGAGGCTGGAAAACTGGGCCGTTGAGCAGTGGCCACACGTCGACGACTTTACTAACACCGTTGTCAAAAACCACTCGCAGCAGATGGCCACCAAGCCAATTAACTTTGTCGATGTGCAGCATGGATCGCGATTACTCCAGCGGTTCAATGGGTACCAACGGTTCTCCACGCTGTGCCCGATTCCAATTCTCGTTTAACTCGGCCGTATGTTGCACGCCGTTGTTAGCTGGCGCGTTTCGATGAAACCACACTAACGCCGCCTACAAAAATACCAGCGATAGAACAGGTGTTTTTTCATCTTCAACGTAACGCTGGTTCACGAAGGCGCTACACTCGACCAGTACATCAAATATTTTCGGCAGCCTCCGGTTAAAAGACTCCGGAGCCGAAACCTCGATGTGCAACATCTCTCCTTCGGCTAGATTAAAGCGCGTCATACCGGCATCTTCGTCCAGATAAGACATGCAATCAATCCACGCATCCATATTCATGCCATAGAAATCGGGGAAGCCAAAGACCTTGCGGCACATTTCATGGAAAGATTTCCAATCAGTGATTGATTCTGTGTCCAAACGAGCCGTAGCCATGATTCACGCTTTCAACTCTCCACACAAGAAGACAGCTAACGCTACGGTTCAGTGGGCGGCGTGAGGTGACTCTCCATCCGAGCAGGCCCCGTTACGCCGCTCCACTGCAACCGTTTGTTCGGTGCGATTGCGGAGAGGCGCCCGTACGATACTTCTGTTGGAACATTGCTGCCGGCCCGCCACTTGATGCATCAAGATATGGATGTCGCCCCCAGCAGCCTCCAATAACGCCGCCCTAGATGCGTGGATCTCAGCTACAACAGGATCGATGAATTTCTCAGGCATCTCCAGAAAACTCCTCGGGCGTCACGATCAACGGAGGTTCGAAACCGGCATCACGGAGCGTACGATAAATCCTCGGAAGCGTTTTGGCGTTTGCGATGTGTTTGCAATTCCAGGTCAACAGGTAGTCTACGCCGAAGACCGTGGAAACGGCAACATGCTGAGCATCGGCCGCAGCCTTCTCCGGCAACAAATGTTGCGCAATCAACAGGTCCGCCAGCCTCGACACATCCGGATGTTGAACATCCAGCAGCGGCAACCCGTTGAGGTAAGCCAACCGCTCCTGCGCTGCACTCGAATCACCAGCGCTGACCTCGTCAAGGACCAATTGGCTCACGAACAGCTCAAAACTCGAACGATGACCGTTCCACCATTGACGAGTCAACTGCTGTCGCGCAAGGAAAATCACGGCATCGCTCGATCGAGCAGTCAAGTAACCGATGATCGTCGTTTCGACATATACGGTTGTCATCGCGCCATCCTAACGCACCTAAACGACCAGGATAACCGGGCCGAAAGTTGGGTCGAGCTTTTTAAAGGCAACGGAACTCGCGAACGCTGTGGCGGCTCCGGTTCATCCGAGTGTTCGGGGCATTGTCACAAGTCCGTCGCCCTCTGGAATCAACCCACCGAGTTGATCACAGCAACAATCAGATCGCGGAAGGTGCTGAACATCGTAGCATACGCTCCAATCTTGTCGTGCATGAGAATGGATTCGTGTCCAATTCTGACAACGGGGCAATCGCCATTCTTAAACCGATTTAGATCGAAGCAGATTGGGTCGTAGCATTCCGTGGCCAGTGCGAATCGCACGTAGCGGGCCGGCAAGAGTGTCGCATTTAGTACCGGATCGCAGAACATCGCTGCAGCCAGCGGACGCAAATCGTCCGCGGGCATATTCGGCAGAAGTCGGATGACGCGCAGATCCACACTCGGCCAGCGATAGGAAAGCGCCAGCAACTCGAAGAGCTCGGGGAGAGAGCCGATGCGCCGGATTGCCGTGAGAGCGTCGGATGGCGCGACCACCGGAATTGGACGAAAGTTATAGTGTTCGACATCGAATCCATTGTTCAGTGCGAACTCGGCTGGAGGGAGAGCATCGCTGGTTAGAGTTGAAGCATCGAGGCGGTTGAAAGTCGCCACGAACCGTTCCAACAGTGCGGCTTTTTTGTTATCCCGCCTCACTCGATCCCCTGTCAGTAAATGCTCCTGCCGCCGAACGACCAAGATCACCGGGCGGCCGGCATTGACTCTCCATTGGCAGAACGCGCCGCCGGCCGCTCCGGTGCATCGCATTGTTATGCGCGACTGGTTTGACGTTGACAGTTGTCTCGCTCTTATATGGTGTAATTCTAGGCCGTGCCGTATTCCCAAAGTAGTCGACGGGCATCTTTGGTGTCCAGAAGTTTAAGACCATTGACACCATACGGTCGCAATGTCTCGTCCGGTGAATGAAGCAGTTCAGTAAACAGTGGGAACGCCTCTGGGAGTTTTGAATCGGCAACGACGTGCAACAAAATTCGACTAACTCCTAAATCACGTTTGAGCTCCGATCGCGTGACTGCGATCAATTCGTCGCCGTTTTCGTGAGCATGTTTCTCCAGTTCGTAGCAGATGACATCGACTCGTGCACCGCGCTAACCATGTCTAATTCAGCATATTCTGGATCCCTGACGGCCATCTGCAAATCTAAATCCCCCTTGCTGCAACAGGTTCGCGATCTCACTCGCTTGCGACATATGTCGATCCGAACGGAGGACGCCTACGTGCAGTGGATAGAACGATTCTTGCGATTTCATCGACAGCAACTCGGCGAATGGCGACATCCGATCCAAATGGGAAGCAACGAGGTCAATCAATTCTTGACGTATTTGGCAACCGAGCGTCACGTCGCAGCCAGCACTCAGAACCAGGCGCTCTGCGCCCTGTTGTTCTTATTCCGCAATGTCCTGAGACAAGAAATAACTCTGGATGCAAAACGAGCCAAAAAGCCCCAGCGATTGCCTGTCGTCTTAAGTATCGATGAGGTGCGACGCGTACTTGTTGAGATACCTCAGGGACCCATGCGGCTCATCGCCGGTCTGTTGTACGGCGCGGGATTGCGTTTGATGGAGGCCTGCCGGATTCGTGTCAAAGATGTGGACTTCGATCGACGACAAATCATCATTCGGGATGGAAAAGGAGAAAAAGATCGGGCAGTTCCGTTGCCCACCCGGCTAGTAGACGGACTAACACGGCAATTGGAATCGGTGCGCGGCAAACGGCATTGCTTTCGAAAACCGCGGAGGCCCGCGGTGCAACGGGGTTGTTCGACTTTACGGGGATGTTGAACCACAGAGGGCACAGAGTCACCGTTTGAACCGCCGGATGCCGTCTTTTAGCAGTTCCACGTTGAAATTGAGGAGCAACCCGGTCGAGATGCCGGCCAATTTCATGTAGGTCAACAACTGCGCATGATGAATCCCCTGAAT
>JANNPR010001059.1:0-3285 GCA_031400345.1 Planctomycetota bacterium
CAGAGTTGGATGCGACGTCCTTCGCAGCGGATGGTGTAGTCGTTCCAGTCGTCGCGCTTGAGCACGTTGTCTAACTCGCCCGGTTTCGGGCCCGTCAGTACTTTGTTGCGGCGTGACTCGTCGTAGAGTGCCCCGTACCAGCCTTCGCCCAGGTCTGCCTGATAGCCGATCATTTCGTGATGATCGGGAATTCGCCGGCTGCGAATCTGCACACCTGCATTTGCGCCTTGGCCGACGACTTTGAACTTCAGGCGCAATTCGAAATCTGCGAACTCTTTCTTTGTCGCCAGAAATTCGTTGCGAGGAATCTTTTCCTTCAGCGTTCCGCCGATGATCGCACCGTCCTCGACCCGAAAACTCTTGAGGTTGCCTTCCCATCCGTCCAACGACTTGCCGTCAAACAGCGGGGCGAAGCCCGGTTCATCGGCGGATCGAGCAGGGCAGGGGAGGAGCGCAAGCAGCGCAACGAAGAGGGCGCATAGGACTTGTGAGTTCATCGAATTGGCTCCAACGATTCGGGTTGGTATGACGCTAGCCGCCGGTCCGACAGCATAACGGGCGCACAAGACGGTTGCCATCCTGGACTTTTTTCCAATGCGACGACAAGTATCGTCTGCGTGATGCTCTTGAAAATGTCATATGCTGTTTTTCTCAACGCATCCCGCGCCGCGTTCCAAACAGTGGCACGTTGATCCACCATTTAGATAGACTGTCCTCAGAACGGGCTTGTTTCTTCGATAATAAAGGTGCACCGCCATGACCGATCCGCGCCAGCGAGAAATAAATTGCGATCGTCGTTCTGCCTTAAAGTCGCTCGGAGTCTTCGTGGTTGGCAGCCTGTCACCGTCTCTAAGCCTAGCGGCGGAGGACGAGAAAACTCGAGCGAAGCCTTCAGCAGATGCCGAGATAAACAAGACCCCGTCTAAGCCTGCGGACGTGGGGCTCAACGCCAACCGTCTTAACAGGGTCGTGAAGTTCCTTGATGAGGAGGTTGCAGCGGGTTCCATTCCCGGATGCGGTGTTGCGGCATCTCGAGACGGCCACTTAGTCCTTGAAGCTTATCGGGGTACGTTTGCGAGTGCCGCCGGAGATCGCCGTCCATTTGCCAGCGACATTTCATCGATGCTGTTTTCATTTTCCAAAGGTGTCTCCGCCACAGTGACCGTGATGACGCAACAGGACGGCCTGCTCGATTACGATAAGCCTGTAGCTGCGTATATTCCTGAATTCGCCGCGTCCGGAAAGGAATCGATTACTCTGCGGCAGATCCTAACCCATTCCGCGGGAATTCCTAACATCCCTTTGCTGCCGCTAGGTACCGATGATCGATGGGACGCAGGCGTGAAGGCAATGAGCGATTGGAAGCCAGAATGGCTAGCGGATTCGAAAACGGCTTACCACGGATTGGGCATGTTCATCGTCGCCGAAGCTGTGCGTCGAGTATCAGGTGGTAAGCCCTGGCGGGAGATTTGTCGCGAGCGGTTATTCAAACCCTTAGATGCGGCCAGCATGACCTTCGGCATTCCCGAGGATAAGTCGCTTACATCGCTGACACCTGGTTACGTTGAGTCTTTGGATTCCGAACAATGTCATTTCATCGGTCACCCTGCTGGCGGCTGTTTCGGCACGATTCGAGATGCACTTAAGGTGCTCGAATTGCATCTCTCTGCGGGTGTTTGGCACAATCAGCAGCTACTGCAGCCGCAGGCTCTGACCGAAATGCACACCGTGCGTTTCGAGAAAAATATTGCCGATGCGATAAAACGAGGCGACATGCCCGCACACGACCCTTGGGGACTTGGTTGGTTGTTGCGTGGAACCGGACCGTCTACTGGAACCCACGCCTGGTTTGGCTTTCGTGATCAGAAGTCCCCGAAGATCTTCGGCCACGCTGGAATTGACACGGTGATCGGTGTGGCGGACCCCGTTTCCCGATTAGCGTTTATGTTCGTTACCACCGCCTCACCAAAAAGTAGCGAAGAAACGATTCGATTGCGAAATGAAGTCACGAACCGTCTATTCGCGTCACTAGAAACCAAATGACTGACGCCCGTGACCACTTAAACTACCAGGAGATTTCGCCATGTCCCGTGAAAGCCGACGCGTGTTCCTTCAACAGTCCGCCGCTCTCGGTATTGGAGTGGGCTTGAATGCCGGGCTGAGCGGTCGAGCATTCGCCGCCAACGACAAGATTAGTGTGGCCTGTATTGGTGTGCGTGGCCGAGGGAATTCTGTGATGCAAAGCTTCGCAGCCGAACCCGATTGCGTGGTCACCCACATCTGCGACATCAACGAGCCAATTCGACGTCAGCGCGGCGAAGAAATGAAGCAGAAGACTGGCATCATGCCCGTGCTGGTGAACGACTATCGCACTATGCTTGACGACAAGTCCATTGACGTCTTTATGGTTGCCACGCCGGACCACTGGCACGCGCTGTTGACCATTCACGGTTGCCTGGCGGGCAAGGACGTCTATGTCGAGAAGCCGGCGAGCCACAACATGGTCGAAGGCAAGACCGCAGTGGCCGCCGCACGCAAACACAAGCGTATGGTGCAGATGGGGACGCAGGTCCGCAGCGCGGCTTTTCTGCAAGATGCTGCGCAATACCTGAGGAGCGGGGCGCTTGGCAAAGTGATTTTCGGCAAGGCTTGGGAGACCGACCGCAACGGCGAGGTCCGGCTGGCTCCCAACGGTCCGCCACCATCTGGTTTCGATTACGAGATCTGGCAGGGGCCATCGCCTGAACGTCCCCACAACCCGTCGATCGTCGGCGGCGCGTGGAGGTGGCTGTTCGACTATGGCACCGGTGACTTGGGGAACGACGGCGTGCATCGCATCGACTATTGCCGCTACGTCATGGGGCTGGATGAAATGCCCCAATCGGTTTCCTGCGCCGGCGGCAAGTTCTTCTTTCAGGGTGACGATCAAGAATGGCCCGACACGATGCTGATCAACTACGAGTATCCGGACAAAATCCTGCAGTACGAGATGCGACTTTGGTCCAAGCCGAAGCTGTTTGACGCCACCGAAGGCGCGGCCATCTACGGCGAGAATGGCTGGATGCTGCTGACCAACTCATCGTGGAAGGTCTACGATGCCGCCGGCAAGGTGGTCAAGCAAGGGGGTAGCGATCTTGCCCAGGCCCAACAATCCCACATCCGCAACTTCCTCGATGCCGTTCGCAGTCGTAAGCGGGAATCGCTTAACCAGGAGATCTACTCGGGACATGTCAGTACGCTGATGTGCCACGCTGGCCATATCGCCTGGCGCACCGGTAAGAAGCT
>JANNPR010001099.1:0-2000 GCA_031400345.1 Planctomycetota bacterium
CGAGAACAAAAGATTTACCATGAATGAAATTATCGCGCTGCCCCAGATCGCCTAAAGTGTGCGTCGGCCCTGGTTGGGGCAATTACGCAATTGGAGATGTAATCCAAGAGTACAAACAATGAGTTGCTATTGATGTTCCAGGATGTTTGGCGACGCAAACACAGGCGGTTGCCGGGCCTTTTCATTTTAAGTTGAAGAAAGTATCCGCTACTAAGGTCAAGCACGAGCTCCAATAATAGGATTGAAAGGAAAACTTACTATGTTCGCGAATGCAAAACAATTGATGTTCGTGTTAGGTCTGTCAGCCTCCATTTCGACATTGCACGGTGCGGAAGTAACACCAAAAGGTGAACAAAACACTGTCATTGTTTACGAACCAAACGAGATAGCTGATAACACGCTCGTAATTGGGGACAATCAAGCACCCCAGTCTGTCGGAACCGCTCTTTCCGTGGGGCAAGCTAGTACCAAAATAAAAGCAGATGGAGCATGGCTGGATAAACTACCGCTGGGTAGAAAATCGATCGGCGCACTCGCTCAAATCAACGCGCAGCGGATCAGCAAAGTTTACGAGAGAATCCCCGTAGGAAGTCGCAAGCGAGCGAACGCACCTTTTCGCATTGTGCTTACCATAACGCCACTTGAATCGACAGATCCAACGGAAATTCGATTTGAGGTGCGTCCTTATGTTCGATTCGGACCAAACATCGCGCAACCTGATGCGGGAATTACGGAGTTATGGGTATTTAAGGATGGAAGATTCATTGCCAGCCGACTAATCAGCGTTAGCGATTGGACTATCTTGTTACTTTAATAGAGGATGGGTGTGGCATTGGTGTACCGCTATCGGAATGTTAATGGGAACGTCACTGGAGAAACAGCGTACATCATCAGTAGCTGGCCACCTAAGGTGAAGACGCTGGCGCGGCACATCCGGGGACACTGGGGCATCGAGTCATCCCCTTATCCCATCATCTCCCGAACCCTACACCCTCTGCCCCAGTCGTTCGGCGAGGCGCCGCAATGCTTGGCTTGCGTCGGATTTGCTGAGATGCACCTGGATGATGCTGGCTTGACTTCGGTCCGTCCATGCTTGGCTTAGTGCCTTATCGAATTCGCCTTCGGTTCGTACTTCAAAACCCCTCCCGCCTCCCAGCACTTCAGGTAGTCGCGAGTATTTCCACGGGTGGATTTCATTAAATGCCCATTCACCTTCATGCAGAATGCGCTCCGTGCCATAACCCTGATTGTCGAGCACAATCACGATAGGTGAAAAACCTCGTCGGATGATATTGGACAATTCCATGCCTGTCATTTGAAAAGCACCATCGCCGCAAATGACGATCACACGAGCGGACGGGCGTGCGATTTGAGCACCCAACGCCGCTGGAACGGAAAAGCCCATCGAGGTGTAATAAGCTGGGCTGATGAAGTCGGTGTGCTCATGAGTCACCAACTCCGTGGCCGCAAAAAGTGAATCGCCAATGTCCGCGATAACAATGGTCTCTTCGTCTAGCTGTTGATTAAGTCTGGCAATCATTCTGCTGATCGTTACTGGGGCGTCCGCATTAAGCGTATAGTCCTGGCCCATACGTGGAATGCTTGCCGGAATGGTTCGTCGCGGGGGCTGAGGGTTACGCTTGGTGAGTTCTGTAATGAAGTCCGCCAAAACGACATCGTGATAATGATGATGCCGGATGCGCAACTGTTCGCTGGTCGCGTAGATACATTTAGCGGGGTCGAGATTGGCGGTATATACGCCTAAATTCAAATCCGTCATGAATGTGCCCAGGAGCACGACAACGTCGCTATCTTCCACGAACTCCGTCACTGCCGCGTGGCCCATCGCGCCTTCGTAGAGGCCGATGTAAAGCGGATGCGTTTCGCGAATAGCACTTTTTCCCAGAAGCGTAGAAGCGATGGGAATTTGTGCCTGTTCCGCCAGCTTTAGTAGTCGGTCTTGCAGTCCAAATCGGTGAATTTCGACTCCGGCCATGATG
>JANNPR010001105.1:0-4143 GCA_031400345.1 Planctomycetota bacterium
CCGATAAAGCTTTGATGTACATGCCTCGCTGATTGCGAGGCACCTTAATGGTGTCCCCGACTTCCACCCATTGGTCGAGCCCCGCCTTGGAAAATGCCGCTGTCATTAGCCCGAGCTCCCGCTGCGAAAACTGCTCGCCACTGAACAGAAACACTTCAGCTCCGTTCGTCTGGTGCCGAAATAAGTACCCGATGCTGGTCACTATGGCGATCAGCAACAATGCCGAAGTGAATCGCGCACCAGGCGTCATCGAGCGGAAGACGTCTGCGACCTGAGTGAAGGCTTTGTTAACAAAGTCCATCCTTGGACTCTCCTACTAAATTCGGATGTCTTTGATTTCCTGATACGCCTGAACGAGCTTATTGCGTATTTGCATCATCATACGGAAGGTAATATCCGCTTTTTGTACGGCCGTCAGAACATCCGCTGCATCGACGTCTCCTCCGACGACAAAATTCTCCACTGCCTGGTCGGCTTGAACCTGCATCGAGTTCACGTGCTCGAGCGCGTCCATCATGACTTCTTTGAAGGATGGACCCGACGCGGCCTCTGGAGACATAGCGTCCCTAGGGACCGATGGTAATGAAGGCTGCAGGCCTAAAATCTGGTTTATCACACGCGCCGCCCCTTACTGTTAGGCCAGAATTCGCAAAGTCTGTTGGCTCATATTTTTGCTAATTTCCATCACGCCGATATTTGCTTCGTACGCTCGAGTGGCTTCCAGGGCGTCTACGAATTCGCTCATCATGTTGACCTTGGGGTACGCGACATATCCTTTCCAGCGTCCATCTTTAATCGCCAAGGGATGTTCCGGCTGGTACTTGTACTGTGGTTCGACTTGTTCGGTCTCAACCGACGAAACCTTAACCCCAGCCGCTCCGTATGGCGTTGACATCTGATCATCCGTTTGCAGCACCACGAAGCGTGCTTGATACGGTTCTAGCTCCCCGTTTTCATTGCGCACTGACGACATATTAGCCAGATTGCTCGAAATTGCGTTGAGCCGCGTTCTCTGGGCGACCAAGGCGCTGGTGCTGATATCGAGTGAAGAAATCATAGGTATCACCTGGTGAGGTATCCGCCTAATTACGGCTAAACTCGTTCCGTAACGGCAGCCTGAAGAATCCGAAACTGAGCACTCATGACCGATATTGATAGATTGTGAAGAAACTGGTTTTTCAAAGACTCATTGGCTTGTTGTTCCAAACCCACATTGGATTCATCGTGGTACAGAATCGAGTTCAGCGATTCGCGGACCTGTTGCATCGGGTCGCCTGGTTCGTGCGTGAGCACTCCTGGTGAAACCGGTTCACGGCTTTCGTGCCGCATCTCCAACGCCTTTTTCATTCGCTCCTGAAAGGTTTCGACAGACAGATCACGAACTCGGTAGCCGGGCACTCCCATGTTGGCGGTATTGGTGGCCAAAACACCATGTCGTGCCTGGGAGAATCGCAGCGTTTCTTGCAGCACCGGAATCGTCGTCGAATCGAACATCGATCGCAACATCGATTAACCTCTGGAAACGAGTTTTTTGGGATAAGCTTCCAACTTGTCGCGTTTCTTGTGCATGACAGGCAGGATGCCTATCCCACGTAAGGCTAAGCATTCGTCGTGCCGCGTCTTGACTCTGTAGCGGAACGACGTTGGCACATCTTCTGCAAACGGGGACCAGTTATTGAATTACGTCATGGATCTCGACCCAAACGACCTCGTCGACTGCCCTGCCCCACTCTTGTGCACCTTATCGCACGGCAAAAACTGCCGATTGCATCAGGCAAAAACTGCCGCATAACTCGTCAGCGTTACCACTTAATGCAAGTTGTTCTTTCAAGCTGCGCGTACAAACACTTTGGTGCGCGGCGCGTAACCATATTCGCGCATTTTGTTCGTCAAAGTACGGACACCAATTCCAAGAGCTTGCGCCGTTTGAACACGATGCCCGTCGAACTGTTCCAGTGTGGCCTCGATCAGCTTGCGTTCCATTTCACGTAAGCTCATGCCGACGCACGTTGATTCTGACGACGTACCGGCGACAGTCGAACCACTTGCGTGACCGATTAGCCAGGAATCGAGCTGTTCGGATGCGATGGAGTTCCCGCTGCTGAGGACCGAAGCGCGGGTCATAATGTTTTCCAATTCGCGAATATTGCCCGGCCAGTTATAAGCTTCGAGCAGTTCGAGCGCGGAGGGTTCTAGCTGACAAGGAGTTTTGTTGAGTCGGCAGGCTGCTTGTCCCAGAAAGTGATTCGCCAAACCCTCGATATCATCGCGACGGTCCCGCAACGGAGGCACATCAATTGGGATCACTGCCAGGCGAAAGTAAAGATCCTCACGAAATCGGTTGTTTTGCACTTCTTGCCGAAGGTTGCGATTCGTCGCAGCGACTACCCGGACGTCGGTGCGACGTGTCTCATTGGAACCAACTCGTTCGAACTCTCGTTCCTGAAGAACTCGCAGTAATTTGGCCTGAAGTGGCAAGCTAATTTCGGTAACTTCATCGAGGAAGATGGTTCCATGGTCTGCCAACTCGAACCGTCCGATGCGCGGCGCATCGGCGCTCGTAAACGCGCCCCGCTCATGTCCAAATAACTCGCTTTCCAATAACTGGGGTGAAAGTGCCGGGCAGTTGAGGCTGACGAGGGCACGCTTGGTGCGACGGCTGGCTGCATGAATCGCTCGCGCCACTAATTCCTTGCCGACACCACTCTCGCAGGTGATTAACACCGTTTCATCAGTAGGGGCGGCTTGCGCGATACGTTGGCGAAGCAACTGCATGGCACTGCTATGCCCTATCAGTGCATGTCCGGATTCGTCCCCGGTTGGCACCGTGGAACGTTGACCAATCACCCTACCATGCCGGATCGCTCGTTCGACGATCTCATCTAACTGATCCGCGGAAAAGGGCTTTTCGATGTAGTCAAACGCGCCATAACGCATTGCTTCCACCGCGGACGCAACGGACGCATAAGCGGTCATCATGATGATCTGAGTGTCGATGTTACGTTGCTGAAGCGCACAAATGAATTCCAATCCCGTCATGCCGGGCATTTTTAGATCTGTCAGAATAACGTCGAAGGATCTGCGTTCGAGTACGCGTAATGCCTCGATGGCGCTGGAGCAGCAGTGAACCGTTCGGCCAGCATGGCGCAAGATATCCGCTGTCGATTCGCGCGCCGCGGCATGGTCATCGACCACCAGAATATGAGCCGTAGTTGTCACCGCAGTTTTGGTGTTCATGTTGGAATTTCCTCGGGCGTCGCGGGGATGCAGATTGTAAACTCAGCGCCGCCATCCGGGCCGTTAACCACTTGTACCTCGCCGCCGTGCATCTCGACAATCCGATAGACGATGGACAGTCCTAGGCCAGTGCCATGGCTTTTTGTGGTAAAGAATGGTTCGAAAACTCGGCTCAAAACGTCGGTCGGAATACCTGGTCCTGAGTCGGCCACTTGCAGTTTCGTCGACCCGGCGTGAGCACTCGCTGCCAGACGCAACGTCCCACCACTTGGCAACGCATCTAGTGCGTTGAGAACCAAGTTAAAAATTGCGCGTCGCAACATATCGATGTCGGCATGCAATCGAAGCCGATCGTCAGCCACGATTGAAACGTCAATTTGCTGAGCCACTAGTTGCGGATTCAGCGCATCGACGATCTCGCTAAACAGCTGCCGTGCGGGAAAAGTACAGCGATTTGGGTCACGGTCGATCGTAAAGTGCAAGAGATCGGTGACGGTTGTTTCTAAAGCACCCATGCCTCGTTCCGCCTTATCAAGAATTTTTAATTCCGGATCCCGTTCCACGAGGCATCGCCGCAGCAAGCTGAGATAAAGTTTGACGGGAGCTAGGCCATTACGGACTTCGTGAGCAACATGGGATGCCATCTGCCCTAAGTCTGCCAGGCGATTCTTTCTAGCAAGTTCACGGTTCTTTGTTTCCAATTCGTTCGTCAGGCGTCGCACCTCGTCCCGCAATAGTTCGTGGGTATGCTGTAAGCGGATCGTGGCGTTTTCCCAAGCCGTCAGAATCGTTTACAGGTCGCCCGGGCCTAGTGTCGTGTGGCCAGCTACATCTTGGAGCGATGTGTCAAAAACGAGCGTCTGCATGATTCACCTACGATTCAGAGCTGAGATCCAAAAATGATGG
>JANNPR010001117.1:0-3495 GCA_031400345.1 Planctomycetota bacterium
ATCCGGCGGCGACTGGGAGTAACAGAGTGTGGATGCTCCCATTAGCCTCGAAGTCCACCTGTAAATTTCCCTGAAAGCCGGGACTGGACTCGGAATCGAAGGCAACATCGTTGGCGGTGGCTGGCGCGAAGTAGAAGCGACCCGTTTTTGAGAATGGTTTCCCCTCCACACGGTCCGAGAAAATGATATGGCCCGCGACTTTGCCGCTGTCCGTCAGCAGGAAGTCACCTCGAACTGAGTTCTTTTGGTAATGAACAGACCGTGACTGTCCAGAGGCATCCACAAGAGTGAAACCGGTAAGCTTAAAGGCAGGATTGGCGGAACTGACGAATGCCTTCAGATCAATAGCGGCAATGTGGCCTGTACGGACCGAGCTATAACCGAGGTTTTCGAGGTCATCCGAGGCGGCAAAGCGGAAGTCATAAGTAAAGCCAGCTTTGGCGGGAAAGGCCGCTTGGAGGTTGGCCAGCGCACCGATACGTGCCACTGTCGGTGTGCCCAACCAAACTTGCCAATCCGACCATCCCTGATTGCTGCCCGGGCTATCGCGATAAAACAGCTTGGCGGCGCGAATGGCACTGCCGCCCGTGGCGCTGTCGTCGGCAGATCCGCTGACGGTTAGCGTTCGGTCCGTTGCCAAAGGTCCGACAAGTTGGGGGGAAGAAAGCACGACTTGCGGACCGGCCGCATCGTGATGGAATTGCACATTATCGATTCGTACTTCGGAATCAACGTCTCCACTTGTACTGCGGTTTTCGAACCTGAGCCTGTGGATCGCGCCACGCGGATCCGTTCCATTTAATAACGGGTTCAGCGCCGGCGACAGAAAGATTTGCTGGGTGCTAAATCCACTCGTGGAACTTGCAAGTGAATAGGTACCCACCAAAATACCGTCTACTGTGACGTCCAATTGGTCGTCGCTACTTGTATCAGTAATCCAATGATCGAAGGTAAGGGAGGTTTGGTTCGGAAGGTAGAATCGGTTATTGGTTCGGCTGGCATGATCCTTGGAAAGTCGAAGGTATCGGTTCGAGGTAGGATCGATTGCCTCGACGATGCCTGAACCGCCGCCTCCGTGATCCGACCAACCAGGCAAGAAACTGGAGGGAACTAGGCCATCGGAGAAATCACCATTCGAAATCGTTTGTGATGGGTTCCAGAAGGGAGCGTATGCTCCGTCGATAAGGTCCGGACTATTGAGATCGCTGTGCTCATGGTCTTGACCCTCGTCAAAAAAATTCGGACGAATTGCAGGCTGGTTGCGTAATCCTTCGAAGTTAGCTGCCTGCGCGCTAAAGGCATAACCGGTCGAGGCGAAATCTGGTACGCCTGGAAGCGGACAGCTGGGCGCAAACGGCGAGTTCAAAATGGTGGCACGATAGAAGCAATCCCACACATAACTATGATCGCCCCCTAATCCAAGGGCCGTCACGGATGGAAGCTCCGTGTCCAACAACCGATTGTATGCCCCTGGAATCGGACGCCCTTCAGGAACCAGTAATCCGCCAGCGACGTTCCTCCCGCGTGTTTCATAATAGACGTCGACAAAATTGACGTTGTCCCACACCGTTGCGCCATAATTTTGTGGGCGTCCCAAGTCGAATAATCGCTGCTCGTCGTCATACGGAACAAAGTCTTCAGGAAAATCGTGTGGATCGAGATACGTTACCTGATCGACCGGCACGTCAAAGTAGGCCAGACGTTCCACCGCTTCGCTCGTCACGGCAGTCCCGAAACTATGCGCGATAAAATGGAGCGGAATCGAGTTCTGCTTTGCCGGTTGCCGGGGATCAACAATGCCTAATCCCACTAACATGCTGAACAAGGCATCCCCTGCGGCCTCACCCCAGCCAGCTGAAGGCTCGTTCGACTCTGGCGCCCAGTCGAAGAGAAGAACGACGTGGTTTTTGGGCGATTGTCCCGGTTGCGGTTCAAGCGAGTGAAATCCGACGGTTTCAAAGTCAAAGGATCCTTCGCCACCTTGACTGCGGACGTCGTAGTCGAGCAGCCAGCCGCCACCCGCTCGATCGTGAACGGCCTGTGCCAATGAGGCCAAAGAATCCCCGCCTGAATCCGAAAACTGGAATCCGTGCGTGATGATCGTGGCCCCAGTGATTATGGCCGCGGTGTTTCCGGGCGGGCGCAGAAGATCTGCCACCTGCTTGATACCCAGCAACCCTACAGGTACATGAGCCAAGAGTGTGCGTTCTTCGAGCCGTTCTAAGCTAGGACGAAACAATCGACGTCGCTGGCTAGACAAAAACTCTCTTCGACGTTTACGCCACTTCTTCCGTTGTGCACGGTCTGTCATAATTCATTATCTTCCATGCGAAAGTTCGTCGGCGACCGGCGAAAAGATTTACGCAACGTCAGGACTATTGGCGGTCGTCTTTCTAACGTGCGAGTCGGGCCTCACCAGAAAGCAGTCGGGACTCGAACAGTCGATTGAATGTTCCTGTATTGGCACCAACGAGTCTTCAACTACCGATAACCGCTGTAAGCACCCAGAATTGGTGCAGCGATATAGCGAGAGGCAGTCTATTCGCGCGTATATGAGAAATCAATAGTTGGCGCCTCGACGATCCGCTGACACCAGGAAATGGAATTCGTGAGAGATCTAGACTTCCGTCGAACTTGGCATGTATATCGAATGCTATTACTTAATGCTTTCCTCGTCGCTTTCAAACAGCAGCGCCGTTCGAGGGTGCATCGGCCTGGTGCTAGCAAGGTACTCTTGCGGAACCTGCATTGACGCGGGAAACCAGCCGCCACTATCCTCCCGAGCCATTTCTTTTGTTCGTTGTTCGCCTCGGTTCGCGCCCATCCCGGCGCGAGCCGACGATCGTGAGTGCGAGAGCCTCAATTCATGCCGGTCGCTCATACCAACGCGGACGATATTCCGTCACGTCGCCGACGGCTATTCCGAATGGGTGTGATCCATTCCAACGATCACACGAGCCTGCTGTTCGTATGGTGTTTATTTATCCTGTGCATCGTTCTCGTCACCGGTTGTGCCTCGAACGAATACGTCACCGTTCGCAAGGTGCCGCGCAATCCACTCACCACGTCCCTTAATCTACTGTCTCGAACGGGGCCAAAACTTACGCCGCGAACTACCCAGTTGTTGCGACGCTTCGATCTGCCGGGACAGGACAAGTTTAGCGTCGAAGCCTTGGAAAAACTTCAAGCAGAAATTCGCATCGAGCCCACGCCCGACAAAATGCACGCTTGCGCCGAAATGGCGTACGTCGGAGGGAAACGAGCGGAGACGGCCGGCAGGAAAGCGGAAGCGCTCGATCTTTACGGCACCGCTGTGGCACACGCCTATTGGTATTTGTTCGACCCGCTGCATGACGAGCTGCGGAATCCATACGATCCTCTCTTTCGCCCATCCCCGCCGCCCAGCGCCGGGCCCGCCGCCCACAGCCGCTGCATCGCCGCGATGCGCGCGGCGGGATCAGTGGCGAGATAGGCTTCGCGCAGCGCCGCGGCATG
>JANNPR010001181.1:0-1869 GCA_031400345.1 Planctomycetota bacterium
TCAACGACCACCCAAATTCTCCCGTTTCGAACGTCGGAAGTTGTGGTGCGACGACGACGTTTAACGTACGTTCGATCAACATTCCTGAACGTCCCGGCATGGATACACGCACTTTGTAGAATCCATTCTCGAGTATTGGCGGGGACCACTCTGCACCACTGACCGAATCACCTAATTGGTCTCGCCACGTCGGGAGCAGACCAGGAGAACCGGACACGTCCACCATAATCGGAGGCGGACTAGTCAATGGCAATCTGACCTTCGATAACTGATTTCCGTACACATCAAGCAGTTCGAAGTTGAGCATGAGGCTCGGATCAGACATGCCAGACGCCTTGCAATGGATCCGTATTTTTTGCGGATCTTGGTAAATGCGAGTTTCGCTATTGGCAGCCAGGGTGACCAGAGGAAATCGACCAAACCAAATGTCATCGAAAAAGACGGTACCTTTGATATCGCCTTCACCGTTTGATTCGACGTGAAGTTCCACAATCGCAAATCGGGCATTCGGATGGGATGGTGTTAAAGGGCCAATCCGAATTTGCTGCCACCCCGAGTTTCCACGAAAGTGACTCCCGGCAATCGTCTCGAGCGGCTTGTGATCGACATCACAGAACGTGACGGCGTAATATCCGGCATTGTTCTTTAGACCGTCCGTGCGAATGGACCCATCCAGGATGTAACTAAATGACGGACTGATTTCGATGCGCGGACTAAACGCAGCAATGGCACCTCCATCCAGGTTGCACTGCAAACAACGCCTTTTCGAGTCCGGTACGTCGGCGATCTCAACTTTCAGGTATAAGGGATAACCGCGTCCCCGCCGCCGCGTCCAGCCATCAGGCCAGAGATCAAAGTCGACGTCGGCGGATTCGTCGAAATTGCAGGAGTACACCTCTACCGCCTCGGGGTAGCGGTCATCCGTGGGCGCCGAGTTCAGAGCCGCTAGAATAAGAATCGCTTCTAAGAAACTCATGGGTTGGTCTATGCGCAGGTTGGTTTGGACCGCTCCCGCAGGAGGGTAAATGGCGATATTTCCGATCAAATTGGGCGTTCAATTGGCCAGTCTTCGATTGCCCTTTAAGAAAGCCTTGCTTACAGCAGCGCAATTGGGGGCCACGGGAGTGGAAATCGATGCTCGCGGAGAAATTACACCCCAAGATTTGACACGAACGGGCGTGCGACAAATTCAGAAAGTTCTGAATGATCTGAATTTGAGGGTTTGCGCAGTGGGATTCCACACTCGACGTGGTTACAACGTGGCCGACGATATTGACCGACGTGTGGATGCCACAAAACAAGCCATGCGAATGGCTCGGCAGCTGGGCGCCCCAGTGGTGATCAATCATGTCGGACGGATACCTTCCGAATCGTCCGGAAGCGAGTGGGAGATACTAGTACAGGTGCTCACGGACCTGGGAAAATTCGGCCAGCACATCGGAGCATTTCTAGCTGCAGAGACGGGCACCGAACCTGGCGCCGACCTTGCCCGCTTGATACAAGCTCTGCCGACCGGAACGTTGGCGGTGAATTTTAACCCTGGAAATCTGGTGTTACACGGGTACTCGCCGCTAGAAGCCCTGGAACAGCTGGGCCCAAATATTCTCCACGTACACGCCAAGGATGGGGTACGCGATCTGGGTAAGGGACTCGGCATGGAAGTACCGCTAGGTCGTGGAGAAGTCGATTTCCACGGGCTGATCGGGGCGTTGGAGGAACACCGATATAATGGCTTTTTTACTATCGAACGAACACAGGCAGCCAACCCGGAACTCGAAATTGGCCAAGCTATTGAATTTCTAAAATCCCTTTAAGATTTGTTATGGATTATCTCGACGACGTCCAAAGTGGGCTCGACCTTTTTAAAGC
>JANNPR010000509.1:0-7772 GCA_031400345.1 Planctomycetota bacterium
GTTTTTTGGCACACTACCGTGCGCCGTTCACCCAGGCACGTTGAAGTCGGCACACACCGTCTGCCGTTCAACTACGGAAGACGGAGTGGGCCGACTACAACCACAATACGATAGCGGATTCAGATGGAGGACAGCAATTGGCACTGGTGAACCTGTTCGAGTGCTAACATCTAAACTCGTCCGTAATTTTTTGAGAGGTATGCAAGCTCATGACGCTCAACACGAACTCTTGCTGGAATCGACGAGACATCGTAAAAGCGACCGCGGCGGCGGCGCTGGCTTTCAATGCCGACATGGCCTCTTTGCGAGCTGAGCCAGCAAGCGTTACGTCCCCTCGGCGGACTCGCCTGGCGGTCTCGACCTATTCCTTTTGGCAATTTCATCATGTCGACTTGCGTGACATTGGGAGATGCATCGAGCTGGCGTCGGAATGGGGATTCGATGGAGTCGAGCTACTTCACCGCCAAATGGAAAACGAATCCAACGACTACTTACAGAGATTAAAACGTACTGCCTTTGTTAACGGTGTTTCGCTGTGCGGATTTTCGACTCATCAGGGATTCCTTTCGCCCGACGCTGCCGTGCGGCAAAAAAACGTTGAGCACACGATACGTTGTATTGAATTGGCGTATGCGTTAGGAATCCCTACCATGCGTGTGAATACGGGCACCTGGGGGACCAGCAAAGATTTTGACGAGTTGATGAAGAATCGAGGCATTGAGTCGCCTCGCGAGGGCTATACCGAGGACGACGGCTTCGGCTGGGTGATTGACGGTTTGGAAAAATGTTTGAAGGCAGCGGACCGTTGCGGTGTATTGCTCGGATTGGAAAATCATTGGGGGCTCGGTCGGACTCCCGAAGGGGTGTTGCGCGTCGTCAATGCAATCAATTCGCCTTGGCTGCAAGTCACGATGGATACTGGAAACTTTTTGGAAGACCCTTACGAACGGCTCGCACTGCTGGCTCACAAAACGGTGCTCGTGCAAGCAAAAACCTATTTTGGCGGCGGCCTGTGGTACACCTTGGAACTAGATTATCCTCGCATCGCGGCAATGTTGCGAGAGCACAAGTACCATGGCTATGTCTCGCTCGAATTCGAAGGTAAAGAAGATCCCCGAACTGGTATTCCAAAAAGCTTAGCGCTGCTGCGGCAAGCATTTGACGCGCCCTCCTAGGATGGATCTGGAAGTTTGCGATCGTCCAATAGCCGTCACCCACCTGCCTGGCGGGGCGTGATCATTTTGCCAGCGGCCGGTGGCTTGCGATCCGGCATTGCCTGAGACTAAGGTGTAACTTGAGTTCCATGGTCGAGACTCCGCGAAAGACCAGCTCTTGTCACAAGCGCCTGATCTGTGTATCCATTCACCGTGCAAATCTGATTTTGTATGCGGTTACGAGTTCATCTTTTCATCATTTCCTAGTACCGAGTCGGCCACATTAGATAGCGTATGCTCGCATACATTGTGATTCGCGAAGGATCGAAATGGACCGACGTGTTTCGGTTAGTACCGGGACGCACGGTTACGATCGGTCGCGCTTCGACCAACCATATCGTCATCAAAGATGATCGTTCAAGCCGCTGCCACGCTGAGATCTTTTTAACGCGCGGTAGCTGGACTGTGCGAGACTTGGACAGCCGCAACGGAACGATGGTCACTGGCAAGCCGATTCGAGGTGATTGCGTTTTGGCTCCAGGCGACGTCATTCAAATCGCGAATAGCCAACTTGCTTTTGTGTATGACTTGTCCAAGGCTTTCGCGGATGCGCCTCCGCTCATACGGTCGAATCCCGCCACCGGCGATACCGTTACCGGTGAGCAGGTTTCCCTGGATCAGGACTCTCCAAGTCTGGACACCTCGGAACCCACGACGATCACGCATCGCCGTGGTCAAACCAAGTTTCTGGATCCTGGTTCGAACGATGATGCGCCGATACCGAGGGTCGGCCGTGCTGCCGCGAAGCTATGCCGTCTAGCCTTTGAATTGGCTAAACAGGCGGATATTAATGCCGTGGCGAAGATGGCCTTGAACGGGCTGTTTGACGGAACGAACGCCGATGCTGGGGCCGTTCTGTTAGTTCCTCGCGGCGGTGAGGAGCAACCAGACCCGCTCAAGCTTGAAATTGCTGCAGCAGCCTCGAATCGTGATACGAATTACCATCGTGTCTCGGATTTTTTGGCAAGCGTCGTTCTGCGAGATGGGGAAGCAGCACTAGCTCGCAATATCGAGGGCGACAGCACACTGGGGAGCCGCGACAGTCAGGGTATAATTCATACGACCAGCGTCATCTGTGCACCGATTCGCCAAGAGGGTACTGTCATCGGGTTGATACACACGTACTCGACCGCGACGGAAAAGACGCTCGATCCTGATGACCTTGAGTTTACTTTGGCGGTGGCAGACAACGTCGCCTTAGCGATCAAGAATTTGGGCCGCCAACAGGAGTTGACCGAAAATCTATCGCAGACACAGACGGAAATCATTCAGCTACGAAAGCGGTTGGCGGTCGAGAGTGAGATCGTCGGCTCGTCCTCGACGGTGATGGAGGTTCAGCAGGAAATTGCCCGCGCCGCACCCAGCCGTGCCATCGTGTTGATCCGCGGTGAAAGCGGCGTCGGAAAGGAATTGGTGGCACGCGCCATTCATTTTGCCAGTCCGCGCAAAAAGGCACCTTTCGTATGCCTCAACTGCGCGGCACTCACCGAATCGCGGTTGGAAAGCGAATTGTTTGGCCACGAGAAAGGATCTTTCACCGGTGCCACAGAACGCAAGATCGGTAAGTTCGAATCGGCCCATCAAGGTACCTTGATGCTCGACGAAATCGGCGAAATGAGCATGTCGATTCAATCGAAGTTTCTCCGAGTATTAGAAGGGCATTCCTTCGAGCGAGTGGGTGGAAATCAGCCGATCAAGGTGGATGTTCGCGTGATAGCCGCCACCAATCGCGACTTAGAGAAGTCCGTTTCCGAAGGTCGATTTCGTCGGGACCTATATTTCCGTTTACATGTTGTGGAAATTTTGGTTCCTGCGCTACGAAAGCGTCCCGGCGATGTGTTGGAATTAGGCGTTCATTTCTTAGACCGATTTAATGCCGAAACGGGAAGAAAAATTCGCGGCTTCTCCCCAGCAGCGTTTGAACGAATGCAACACTACCGCTGGCCGGGGAACGTTCGCGAACTAAAAAATGTCGTAGAACGGGCGGTGCTATTGGCCAAAGGAGACTATATAGAAGCAGAGGACTTGTCGTTGTCGAACTTAGCCACCTCTAGCGAATCTGGCGAAATGTCGGCCCCTAAGAATGCTTATGAACCCGCGACGCTCGATGAAATCGAATCTCGGCATATCGCAGCCACGCTCAATGCAACTGCCTGGAATAAAAGTCGAACGGCAGAGATTTTAGGAATTGAACGGTCAACGTTAGACCGCAAGATTCGACGCTATAACCTGGTGCCCCGGTCGTTGCCGCATCTTGGCTGACCCGTTTTTAGAGCCGCGTGTACCGGCCTTCTTAATGTCCCCTCGCTTAGTCGCTATCACCCGGGCTGCCGTTGCGACAGGGCGTTAAACCCTGCCGTAAATTACAACTTGCGCGGTAATCTCTGGTTACGAAATTTGCCGTAGCTCTGCTTGGACGGTTGCTTGCGTTGACGATCTGTGGTGCGAACTTACAATAGGTTTGCGACCTCAACCACAGCTGCCTGAAACGATGGGCGATTGTG
This sequence comes from Planctomycetota bacterium, assembly GCA_031400345.1. Lineage (GTDB taxonomy): Bacteria > Planctomycetota > Planctomycetia > Pirellulales > Pirellulaceae > JANNPR01. The sequence goes on from JANNPR010000509.1 coordinate 3,719, forward strand.
CCGGCCCCAGCTTACTTGTTTGGAAGACGATTATGCCCCAGAAATGGTTAACGGCTTTACCGGTGTTTAACGAGGCTCGGCACGTGAATCGCGTGCTGGATGAAGTTCTTCACTACAGTCCGGACGTGTTAGTGATTGATGATGGTTCGGTCGATGGTACGGCAAACCTTGTTACGAATCGAAACGATATTCGCTTGGTGACTCACGCTCAAAATCAGGGTTATGGGGCGGCGCTGCGCTCCGCGTTTGAATTTGCTTTGGCGAACGACTTCGAGGTCCTTGTGACAATTGATTGCGACGGCCAACATCAGCCTCAGCGTATACCGCGGTTCGTAACCGCCTGTAAACGAAATGTGGATATTGTGTCCGGCAGTCGTTATCTGAAGCATTATCCCGGAGATAGCGAGCCGCCAGCGGAACGCCTCTTCAATAATCAACAGGTGACTGCCGAGTTGAATCGTCGACTGGGACTCTCCCTGACCGACGCCTTCTGTGGTTTCAAAGCGTATCGGGTAAAATCGCTGCAAAAGTTGCACGTGGATGAGTCGGGATATGCGATGCCCTTGGAGCTGTGGGTTCAGGCAGCCTACGCGGGAATGCAGATTGTGGAATTACCTGTCCCGCTAATTTATTTAGACGAGAAACGTTCATTTGGCGGTTCGCTGGACAATTCTGCCGTTCGCTTGCAGTATTACCACGTCGTCCTAGATCGAGCCATCCTTCAGGCCCATGAAAAATGGGGCCCACTTCCCGGCCGCTTGCTCTGTAGTGACGCGGTCGGTTAATGCATGTCCGCCGCCATGGAATATCACCGCATGCGAGCCCCATCGGAAGATGGGGCGGCGTTTGTCTCCCCGCCACTATGGGACGCAGGGCGACTACTCGATCAAAATCGCGCCCGCCGGTCGACCTGGAATATTGATATCGCAGGCGTTAGTCTGACGGAGCTTGCGAAGGAAGCTCGCCGCGAGTTAATCGATCAAGCAGTTCGATATTCGCTTGATTACCGCATCGTAAAACTATCTTCGGATGCAACGGCCTCCGATCGGATCATCTTGTCCGGTCACCAACCCCAGTTATTTCATGCGGGAGTATGGTTCAAAAATTACGTTTTGTCGCACCTAGGGGAGCGACTGAATGCGACGGCAGTCAACCTAATCATTGACAATGATGTATTGACTGGCACCAGTATTCGTGTGCCGATGATCAGCGCTGGTCGCTTAGGTACGGAGCGAATAACTTTTGACCAGCCCGTAGGTGAACGGCCATTCGAAGACCGCAGCATTCAAGATTCTGCAACTTTTGGCAATTTTCCCAGCCAAGTGCTGCGGACTGTTGGGCGGCTAATAGGCAAGCCGACAGTAAGATCACTTTGGCCTTTGGCATTGGAAGCTCGCGAACGTACGAATAATTTGGGCCGCTGTATTGCCCAGGCCCGACATCGTTTGGAAGAACAAATCGGACTTCAGACCCTTGAGGTGCCGCTGAGTTGCATCTGTGATACTGCCGCTTTTCGTCGCTTCGCGGCTTTTTGGTGGCGCGATGCCGCGAGATTGCGCGCGATCTATAACGCTGGCGTTGCGGAGTATCGCCGGGTGCATCAAATTCGCAGCCGCACCCATCCCGTACCCGAGTTAATCGCCGACGGCGAGTGGATTGAAACGCCATTTTGGGTCTGGACGTCCGCAGACCCTCGGCGCCGCCGACTTTTCGTACGATCCGCCATGCGCTCAATTGAAATCACAGACCGTGAACATTTTCATGAACGACTGGACGGGTCGGGGGGAGACGGCGAAAAGATTCCAGAACTACTGTCTACCATAGCGGGGACTGGTGTCCGAATCCGCCCCAGAGCCTTAATCACCACGATGTATGCGAGGTTGATGTTAAGTGACCTTTTCATTCACGGCATTGGGGGCGGCAAATACGATCAGCTTACAGATTGGCTCATCTCACAAGTGTTTTCAATCGATCCACCTGAATACTTAATTGCGACGGCGACTTGTCGATTGCCAATGAGTTGGTCGGCCCCGATGCCGAATCGCTTGCCCCTGATAAACAACCAGCTTCGTCAACTGCAATTCAATCCTGAGAACCTGGCGGAAGATATGGTTGGCGCCGCACCGTTGGTCGCCGAAAAAATCCGCTGGCTTCAAAATACTTTGCCGCGCGGACAACGCCGCCCACGACACATCGAACTTCAACGCATTAACTCGGCGCTGCAGCCGTTCGTGGTTGACTTGCGGGCGAAGCTATTGCAAGAGCGTGACCAACTTCTCGCTCGCCATCGCGAACATCGGGTGCTGACCTCACGAGACTATCCGTTTTGTTTGTTTCCACTTCAGAGATTAGTCGATCGCCTACTGGAAGTTTTGTCAGCGCACGCTAACTTTAGATAAGGACAACGGAAGGAACGGACTGTTTTTTGCGAAAGGATTCCCTGATGAGTTCGACTGCCACGCGCCGCGAGCATAAAAAAACGGCGCCCCAGATGAAGGTCAATCGATCGACCGTTAGTCGTCTGCCTGTGAATCGCTCAATGGGGCAAAGGGCCGCGGGGAACGCTGGTTCGCTCACTCAGGCCACCAAGTCCACTCTGGCCCGTCCTTCTCCTGGCGATTCTCATGACGTATCGTCCTGGATGACGCACGTTCAACCCGCTCGACCCGGCGACAATCACACCATCCAACGATTCCTCCTGAGCCTGCAGGGTTACCCTTCGGATTCCGAATTTCAATCTCAGTTAGACGAACCGGGATACGATTCAGTGAATCGCCTGATCATCAAACACGGCCACGACATTGTGGCACATGTTCGCTTGACTTGGCGTGAACTACGAATGGGCGAGCTTGTGCTGCCGATGGTTACCCTAGCGGATCTGGCGGTGTTACCGGAGTTGAGTGACGTGGGATGCGCGACCGCCCTGATCGCGGCAGCGGAACGCGCGATTGAATCTAGCGGCGCTGGTGTGTGTATGATGCGGACCAACGCTCCTCAATTATTTGCGGGGCGGGGTTGGTTCGTCGGACCGGCAGATTGTTACTCCGTCGGGGGTGCTCGCGATATCCTGGCTTACTTACGTGGCGACCGAATTCCCGAGGCCAACGATAATTCCACTTCAGCCGTTCACGTTCGCACCTGGCGGCAAGTCGAGCGATCGGCACTTATCCGACTTTTCAGTCAGGACACAGCGGGTCGGTTCGGCTCTACGGTTCGCGACGATGCGTTTTGGCAGTGGCTCATTGGTCGTCGTGCTTTCGATCGCATTTATGTAGCGATTGATGGACCGGACGACTTCGAATTGAGTGATTCACTCCGGCAGATCGTGGGCTATGCCATATTGCGAGACAATCGGATTGTCGAGCTCGTCGATGTCACGGTCTCGAAAAACGTGTCGCAAGAACTTTTGATTCGGGCCGCTACGGACGCGATCGAACACAACGGTCAGGAAATACGGTACGACGGCCCTCCGGACAGTCGGATGCACGCAGTGTTTCAAGGGGCCGGCGGCGTACATCATCACTCGACGCAGGACCAAACCTGCATCACGGTCATGCGACTTTCAAACCTGGACAGTCTATTGGCACAACAAGCCGAGTCGCTGGCGAGACGCATACCTCTTGGTCTTTCGGTCCCGCTGGAACTTGGGATCCAACTAGGAGATCAACGAAAGACTCTGGTCTTGAATCGCCGTTCCGCGAAACTAGTGTCGGGAAAATCGAGCCGCAGCTACATTCACTGCCGACAATCGACGTTCAGCCAAATGTTGCTGGGACAGATCAACGTCGCGGAGGCCATCAAGTCGCAGCGCGTCGTCGCTTCAACTCGCCTTGCAGGCAATTTAGCATGCGCTCTGTTCCCGCAACAGCATTGGTGGCTATCGCAGTTCGACGAGCTCCCAGCTTAACCGGGACATGTTGTAGTAGGCATTGTTCCATCGGTTTTTCGGCATACACGGTGATGCTGAAAATGCCCGACCCTTCACGTTTTGCATTCTTCAATTCTTCATCGCTTAAATAAGCCGAAAGAATTTCTTCAGGAATGTTGATCTTCT
>JANNPR010001221.1:0-8467 GCA_031400345.1 Planctomycetota bacterium
TGTCCAGGCTTTGGTCAAGCGGGGAGATCGAGTACGGGTGATCGACAATCTTTCCACGGGTACCCGCGGTAACTTGATACCGGTCGAAAAGGATGTCGAGTTTCTCGAGGGCGATATACAGGACCCCAACGTCGTTGCCAAAGCCTTGCGTGGTATAGATGGCGTTTTTCATCAGGCCGCTTTGGCATCGGTTCCGAAGAGCATCGATGCTCCCATGCAGTCACACGCTGCCTGCGTCACGGGGACCGTGAACGTGCTTGATCAAGCACGGCGCGCTGGAATCAAACGAGTCATCTTGGCAGCGTCGAGCAGTGTTTACGGCGATCAACCTACCTCGTCGAAACGGGAAACCGACCTTCCGATGCCGTTGTCCCCCTACGCAGCAGCGAAACTTTCGAGCGAATTCTACGCTCACGCCTTTTTCAGCACATTCAAGCTACAGACGGTTTCACTTAGATACTTCAACGTGTTTGGCCCGCGCCAGGATCCAAATAGTGAATACTCGGCAGTAATTCCAAAATTTATATCCGCCATGCTCTTGCGCGAACGACCCATTATCTACGGTGACGGCCTGCAATCTCGTGACTTCACATACATCGACAATGTCGTGAAAGGGAATCTCCTAGCCTACGATGCAGCGGGTGCCGCAGGGCAAACGATCAATCTGGCAAACGGACGTAGTACCACGTTGATCGACTTATTAGCGGTACTTAATCGACTATTGGAAAGTAATGTACTTCCCGTACATTTACCTACTCGAACCGGCGATGTACGCGAAAGTTTGGCCGATATCACCCGCGCCCGCGTGATTTTGGGCTACGAGCCGTCTGTCGATTTGGAAGAAGGGCTGAGACTTAGCATCGAGTACTACCGCACGATTTGCGGGTAAGGTGCGTACTACCGCACGATTTGTGGGTAAGGTGCGCTCTTTCTAGTCGTCCGCATGGGTGCCTGTTTACTGGGTAAACTTCTGCGCCATTTGCTTGATGCCATGTAAATCCAGTTTGCCGGTCCCGAGAATGGGGATCTGATCCACTTCGTAAAAACTATCCTGCGATGGGATAAAAAGGTTCGGAAGCCCTGCGGCTGCGAGTCCTTTGCAAAGCTCGGACGGGGAAACCGCCAATTTCGTGTGGATTACGACGAGCCGCTCGCCCTTTTTTTCATCTGGCACTGCCGTCACGACCACCTTTAGTCCCTCCTCGTCGCTCGTTCCAATAATCTTGTTCAAAGTCTCTTCAATCTTGAGGTGTGGCACCATCTCGCCACCGATCTTTGAGAAACGGCTCTCACGTCCAGTGATTTTGATGAACCCATCGTTATCAATGAGTGCCACGTCGCCGGTCACATACCAGCCACCGCGCATTACGTCGGCCGTTAAATCAGGACGACCTAAGTATCCTTGCATGACGTTCGGGCCTCTAACGAGCAACATGCCCGCTTCGCCGGGTTTCAGGTCAGCCCCGGTTTCCAAGTCCACAATCTTCACCGCTACTCCATTGACTGGCCGGCCAACAGTGCCTTCCTTCCGATCGACTTGATCCTTCGTTTTGGATCGACTTGGAGGAATATTGACGGATACCAAAGGCGAGAGTTCTGTCGCACCGTAACCCTCCACGGGCCGAATGCCGAACTTTTCTTCGAACCCGTCGCAAAGTTCTAGCGGCAGCTTTTCCGCTCCCGCAACGACGACATCCAAAGTGGCCAAATCATCCTTTTCGCAACGTCTCAAATACGATCGTAAGAACGTCGGCGTAGCGAGGATAATCGTAACCCCGTACTTCTTAATTAGCTTGCCAATTTGTTTGGCGTCGAGTGGATTGTAGTGATAGACACCTTTGATATTGACCGACATGACCATCCAGAACGTGATGGTGTATCCGAAAGAATGAAAGAACGGTAATACGCCGATCAACACATCTTTATCAGACAACTGGACAGCTTGCTCCACTGCGGCAACGTTGTGTGCGATGTTCCCGAGAGTGAGCACAACACCTTTCGGGGTGCCCGTTGATCCAGACGTGAATATCACCGTAAGCGGATCGTCAGCACGCCATCGGTGTGCCCCGATCGACCTTGCCAATAAACCTGCTGGAAGGACATAGGTGGCAAAGGCCGAAAACACCTTATCCAGTCGAGTGGGTTTGTTCTTGAGATCCTCCAAACAGATGACGTCGGCGCTGAGTTGGAAATTCATTTTGCTCAGAAAGGATCGGCTGCTTACCACATGTCGGATGCCGGCTTGTGCGATGCACGCGTTAAGAACTTCGGAGGAGACTGTATAATTCAGATTCACAGAGACACGGCGATCGAGAGCCAACGCCATATTGGTAATCACCGCGGCTTGACTAGGTGGCAGTAACACGCCCACATGCGTCTCGGAGTCGGCCAGGACATGCCGACGCAATAGTCGCCGCAGAATAAGCGAGCGGATTAACAGCATACCGCCACTCAATTCGCCACTCAACGAATCAGCGACTTTCCAATCGGACTTCCGCTTCTTGCACATGCGGATAAAGTCTCGAATCAAATGCGGTTCACTGGTCATGCGATGGCTCACGGCTTGGGCGCTCAGGTCTTGAACAGCTTGCCTCACGGAATGCAAGTTGTCCGATTGCTTTACGGGTGGTCCAAAATGGATGGAAACGGGGAACGGCCATTTGCGAGGCCATTTCCAAAAGAATTTACCATCTCGGAAACTAAAAATACTGCCCCACAGCCCCTCAAGATAGACCGGAACTATGGGAACCTGGGTCTTGTCGACGATTCGTAGCAGTCCCGGCTTAAAGGCCTGCATCTGCCCAGTACGCGTGATGGCACCCTCGGGAAAGATGCAGACTAATTCACCGTCTAACAAGGCTTGTCGCGCGGTCTTTAGCGCCGCCACGATGGATTTGGGTTTCTGCGATATTAAGATAGCGCCCCACAGATTGGCCAGCCAACGCATGAAGCGACCCTGGAAATTACCCGACCAAGCGACCATGCGGATCGGACGAGAACTGGTCAGTAACAGCAAAACCGCATCTATAAATGAGACATGATTGGATACCACTAAGGCGCCCCCACGCTCCGGAAGATTTTCATGTCCAAAAACTTGAATGCGATAAATTGTTTTGCTCGCTAACCACACGATGAATCGTATGGAAGCCTGGGGTATCAACCAGATGATGTAAATGAAGACAGGAATCGTCGAGATTCCAGCCAACAAGAAAATTTGCCGGGCGCTAAACAAAGGGGCGTTGTCAAACACGGGCCAACGCAACAAGGCAAAAAGCACTGCCGACAGCAAAACACCAGTAAAGGTCATGAAATTTGCGGCAGCCAGCACTGCGCCACGCGACTGCGGTGGGCTTCTATGCTGTATGTAGGCATCGAGCGGAACTGAAAAAAGTGCGGCGCTCGTGCCCAGGCCAAACAAGAGCACACACGCCCAGCGAAAATCGCCCGTCCATTCCTGAGTGGGCGTTAAAATCCGTCCATCGACCGTAAACATCAGCATCGCGCAGATCACGAGACCAAAAGCACCCAGGGGTAAAATTCCCAGCTCCACCCGCCCGTTAGACCATACACCCGCCAGTACGCTGCCTACCCCCAAGCCGATGACCATCGCGGCCATCAAAGGGTCCTTCGCCGAGGCGGATTTCGCGCCCCCCTCCGGCGCGAACTGATCGATATTGAGTTGTGCAAGATTAGCCAGTCCCCAGAAGAAGAACATCCCGAGCGCGACCCGAAACATAGCGCGGTTGGCTGAAAGCAATCGCAGCTCGCGATACGTTTTGGAAAGCGCGTTCCAGGGAAAGGCTTGGTGAGGATCACTTGCCGCAAATTGTCGTATGAATAAACTGGCCACCAAGCCCACACAGGCTACCCCTAAGAGCACGGTTGCCGGCAACCAAATAGCCTGCTGACCTCGCAATCCCGTTTCATCCTTGAGCCAGTTCCCCAAGGACATTCCCACAACGGTCGCGGCCACCGTTGCCAGTCCAAACAGGCCGTTAGCCAACGAGATGGAACGAGGATGCAGGGCCTCCGGGATGCTCCCCATCTTGGCCGGTGCAAATAGCGCACTCTGGGAACCAATCAGGCCCAATACCACAAACAATGTGGTCGGACTGTCCCAGTAAATCGCCAGGATACCCGCGCCCATAAGCACAATTTCCGCAATTTTACAGACGACAATGACGTCGCGCTTGCGAAATCGGTCTGCCAAGTAACCGGCCAACGCCGCGAGGACTAAATACGGCAAAACGAACATCGCCGTTCCGAGCATGAGGATGATGCTCTCGTGCTCTTTGTCTACATAGTCCTTGCCAATGCCAATTGCCAGCCAGCGAAAAATATGGTCGTTGGCGGCGGTGAAGAACTGAGTCAGCAGCAACCCGGCAAAAGCCGGCGACCAGATTCCCTGACGTTCTTCTTGTTCGTTGTCAGGGGAAAAGTTCGTCATATCGTCGTGGGCCATCATGAAGGGGAATTGCTACAAGCACGAGGTTGTCGCTTAGTCCGACTTTGCCGTCAACTCGGCATTCCCGATTCGGGTCTAGACCCGTCCTACCGTCGCTAGATTCGCCCCCAACCGTCGATAGGGGAAGCTATTGAAGTTTTTGCCATAACAACACGAAGACGAGATGAAAGGGAGATGGGCTGCAATGGAACTAAATCGCAATCATTATTTCATGGTCGGACTCGTCGTCTTATTCTTAGGCATCCAATTTCGATACTTCGAATCGTTCACCTTGAACGCGAAGACGACGAAGTTTCTGGCTGAGAAATTTCAACAGCCGCAGGTTGCTAGTACTAATCCCTTCCCCGCCTTGATGTCCATGGCGCCCCCGATGTCGCGACGTACGGTTCAACCTCCCACTTGGATCGGATGGGCTATGGTCTCCGCTGGTGCTGTGCTGGTTCTTCATAGCCTGGCAATGAAAAAACCCGGCACTTAGCACGACGTTTCTGCTGCGAGGCGGGAGTTGTTCATGGGTCGGCACGACTCCTGCCGCGTGTTTCTTTGTATTGGGAGGCATCTACTTCCGTGCTTTTGCGCGCACTGGCAGGTCGTGGCGCTCGATTCTCTTGTCAGCGCAAGCAATTTTGGGGCGACGGCACAACACATTTTGGTTTCGCACAGTCCGGTCCCTCACTTGCTGGCGCCAAGAACGAAAGGTAGCATTTCGCAACCACGCACCGAAGAGGCTACCATGGATTTAACGCCGATCCTTCAAATGTATGTGTTCATTTTGGCCGGCTTTCTCGGCTTCCAAGTGATTACGAAAGTCCCGGCGTTGCTGCATACACCCCTCATGTCAGCAACGAATGCCATATCCGGCATTTCTCTTGTCGGATCGCTGGTGGCGGCCGGAGCAGATCGCGGGACGGTTAGTTCGATACTAGGATTCATCGCCGTTACCGCAGCTACGATTAACGTTGTCGGCGGATTCATGATCACCGACCGGATGCTCCGAATGTTTAGGCGACAAGACAAGAAGCCCACCCCAACGGCATGATTGAAGACGCATTCCAAATCGCCTCGTCGGCACTTTCGGCAACAGGCCCCTCTGCTGGGTCATCCACTGCCGCTAGATACTTCATCGAACTAGCTTATCTAGCCGCATCGGTATTGTTCATCTTGGGGATGCGAGGCCTGACGTCGCCGGATAAGGCTCGACGGGGCATGCAACTGGCCGCGACGGGGATGTTGTTGGCAGTTATCGGCACCCTGTTGCATCATGAAATCGTAAGTTTCGTGTGGATCATTTTGGGACTATTGATAGGTTCCGCGATCGGGGCTGCCATTTCGATTTGGATGCCCATGACCGCCATCCCACAACGTACCGCTATCTCGCACGCATTTGGTGCATTAGCGGCTACTTTAGTTGGGATCGAGCATTATGAGCATCTGCGGCATTTGCCAGCGGTTACTGCCAGCACGGGCCAGCCGATTCCCATGATCGAAATGGCTGCATTGGGTTTTGAGGTGATGTTTGGTTCGCTGACGATCACCGGCAGCTTTATGGCGTTCGGCAAATTGCAAGGTTTTATTCGCAGCGCGCCGATCACCTACAAATTTCAAAACGCTTCCAACATCACACTGTTCCTACTAGCGCTTGGTCTGTTTGTCGCACTGGTCGCGACACCGTCGAGCAGTGCAGCGCATCCCACCATGTTTTACCTAATGGTAGTAATCGGCCTTGTTGTGGGAGTGCTTATTGTGCTGCCGATCGGCGGTGCCGATATGCCGGTCGTAATATCGTTGCTAAATTCCTACGCCGGCCTTGCGTCATCCGCGACCGGATTTGCGCTACACAACAATGTCTTGATTATCGCCGGCGCGTTGGATGGTGCGAGCGGCTTTTTACTGTCGATCCTGATGAGCAGGGCGATGAACCGATCCTTTGCCAATGTTCTTTTCGGTGCCTTTGGCAGCGCTGCCACCGCATCGAGTATTGCCATCACCGACGGACGAACTGTCAAAGGTCTTTCGATCGAAGACTCGGCAATTCACCTGGCATACGCTCGAAGCGTAATCATCGTGCCGGGGTACGGTTTAGCAGTGGCTCAGGCTCAACATCAGGCCCGCGAACTCGCCAGTCAAATTGAAGAACGGGGAGGTGAGGTGCGATATGCCATCCATCCCGTCGCCGGTCGGATGCCGGGTCACATGAACGTGCTGCTTGCTGAAGCCGACGTTCCGTATGATAAATTGTTCGATATGGAAGATATCAATGGAGAGTTTAGCCGAGCAGACGTTGCATTGGTTATTGGCGCAAACGATGTGGTCAATCCCGCTGCAAGAAACGATCCCGCTAGCCCCATCTATGGCATGCCGATTCTGAATGCCGACCAGGCGAAAAGCATCATTGTGCTTAAGCGAAGCATGAACCCTGGCTTTTCCGGCATCGAAAACGAGCTATTTTACGACCCTAAGTGCTCAATCCTATTCGGCGACGCGAAAAGTTCTCTCACGAAATTGGTGCAAGCGGTGAAGCTGGCATAACGAGAATTGTTGGATCCAGTCGTCAGTGTGCCATCTGGCAGCCGCCGGAGTTCACTTGGATTGCGCGCGGCTCATTCGGCGGCAAGCCAGTGATGAAGTCAATGTGCCTATGATGTTCAGCACTGGCTTGCCGCCGAAAAGGTCTCGCTGCCATCAATGTCAACTCCGGCGGCGGGCAGTGGCACAGTCGACCCACCTTTTTAGAAAAGTTGAACTACTTCCATAGGCCTACTCACACTTTCTTTTCGATCGCTTCGCGAACCTGGGAGTTGGTTACTTGCCCGTCATGTGTGACCATCGTTTCTCGCGTAATCTCGTCTTGCAGGTCAAGTTGAAGCTTACCTTCTCTAACCAAGTGAAGCAAAAAGGTTGAAATGTTCTTGCTAAACATCTGGCTGGCATGATTCGGAACGTCAGCGGGCAAATTGAGCGGTCCCAGAATAGTAACGCCGTGGACCAGGATCGTTTCTCCAGCACAAGTTAGTTCACAATTGCCTCCGCGTTCCGCCGCCAAGTCGACGATTACTGAACCCGGTGCCATACCCTGGACCATGACCTTGGTGATGAGAATCGGTGACCTTCTACCTGGGATAGCAGCAGTGGTTATCACGACGTCCTGTTCCGCCACCACACGAGTCATTAATTCTCGCTGGCGACGATAGAATTCTTCGTCCATAGCCTGAGCGTACCCGCCGTGTCCTTCGCTGGCACTTAGTGGCATCTCCACGAACTTTGCGCCAAGGCTTTGTACCTGTTCCTTTACGGCGGGGCGCACGTCATACGCCGACACGACGGCTCCTAGACGTCGAGCACTAGCGATCGCCTGAAGTCCCGCAACTCCGGCCCCGACAATGAACACCTTGGCCGGTGTCAGCGTCCCGGCAGCGGTCGTCATCATGGGGAACATTTTTGGAAGAGTCATCGCCGCGATCAAGACTGCGCGGTATCCGGCAATTGTCGCTTGCGACGATAAAACGTCCATGCTTTGCGCACGGGTGATTCGCGGGATCAGTTCCAGAGAAAAAAGGGTTACTCCCGAACGGGCCACTTCGGCGGCGGCTTGCGGTTCGCCCAGCGGATCGCATATGCCGATGAGGACTTGTCCGGGGCGGAAAAGCGAAAGGTCGTCTCGTCCTGCGGTGAGGTTCGCTCCGAAAGCTCGCACCTGCAATACGACGTCAGCCAAAGCGGCTGTTGCCCGGTCGGGGACAATCTGTGCGCCTTTTTCAAAATATTGCTGGTCGGTGAATCCCGCCGCTTCGCCGGCTCCGGCCTGCACGATAATTTGCAGCCCTGCTTTTACCAACTGCACCACGCCGGTAGGGACCAGAGCTACTCTTCGCTCGCCGGGAAACGTTTCCTTTAAAACTGCCGCTCTCATGCGATTTTTCCAATCCGAACTTCTGAATGTTTGGGAGTCCAGGATTGTACCGATGATAGCCGCCCTTCGGGAGTCGTAGGACGGGCACTCTT
>JANNPR010001250.1:0-8133 GCA_031400345.1 Planctomycetota bacterium
TGCTTTGAATCCGCGCCAAGATCAATAGGCGGCGAGCTCTTAGTCCGACCACGTCAAATTGATGGGTGCAGTCGTCAGTGTGCCACTTCTGGCCGCCGCCGGAGTTCGCTTGGATTACGCGACGGCTCGTTCGGCGGCGAGCCAGTGTTGAAGTCAATTTGCCCTATGATGTTCAGCACTGGCTTGCGGCCGAAAAACGTCTTGCTGGCATCAATGCCAACTCCGGCGGCGGCCGGTGGCACACTTACCCACCTTCTTAGAAAAGTTGAACTACTAGTGTCGATCCGACTAGGTCTGCGTACAGAGCATGCTTGTAGGGCCATTTTGGGTCCCACCGAACGCCGATCGGTCCGCTTCAGCACTGGCTTGCCAACGAAACGAGCGTTATCGTAACGGTCAGCGTGGATTAGGGGCGAGTCGCACACTTCTCGCCGGCGCTTCAAGCTTCAAAATGCATCGCATAAATTGCAAACAAGATTAAAGTAGTAGTAGTCAGCAACAAGGCTGGCCTTGAAACTTGGCGGACGCGTCAACGCTGGTAGCTCGCGGACGAACGGACTTTTTCGATGGCGCATCTAATTAAGTGGCCGGCCAGCGCGTAATTTTTCTAGAGGACCAATCGGTATGACACGTCATATTCCGCAGGGGATGGCGGCCAGGGTGCTTTCCGTAATGGGCGGACCAATCCGGCGACGCTTGGCCCAGTGGAATCAGCTCGTTCAACAAATCAATGCATTAGAACCCGAGCTACAGGAGCAAAACGACCGGGAACTTCGCAAGCGGTCGTTGTCACTGCGGTTTCGCGCGAAAAGTGGCGAGCGGCTCGACAGTCTCGTCGTCGACGCATATGCACTCGTTCGTGAAGCGTCTCGGCGAACGCTTGGAATGCGCCATTTCGATGTGCAGTTGGTCGGCGGAATTTCCATCTTCAAAGGTGCCATAGCCGAAATGGAAACCGGTGAAGGCAAGACCTTAACCGCAACACTTGGAATGTACCTACATGCTTTGCTTGGCAAAGGCGCGCACCTGGCGACGGTGAACGATTACTTGGCAAAACGCGATGCCGATTGGATGCGGCCCATTTACGAAATCCTGGGGTTGACGGTGGGTATCATTCAGACGCCGGACTCACAGGATGAGCGGCGTAAGGCATACGCTTGTGACATCACCTACGGTACTGCCAAGGAATTTGGTTTTGATTTTCTGCGAGATCGTCTGCTACTACGTCGCATGGGGCACATGGCTCAAGATTTCTTGGGAGCCGGAAGTGCGGAGCGTTGGGATTCAGGCGGAGAGCAGCCAGTCCAGCGGGGATCTTATTTTTCACTTGTCGACGAGGCGGACAGCATCTTGATTGACGAGGCGCGCACGCCTCTGATTATTGGCTCGCTCGGTGATAAAGTTCGCGAGCAAATCATTGCGACCTATAAGTGGGCAGCAGCGGAAGCCAAGCGATTTCAGGAACACGAACATTACGAAATTGACGATGAAACTAAGAAATTCGAGCTGAATGTCGCTGGCAGGCAGCTACTTCGATCGCTGACTCAGCCCGAGTCAATTCGCTCGGTCGGCCTTGTCGATTTGTACCAATTTATGGAGCGAGCCATTAAGGTCGAACGAGACTTTTTGCTTGATCGGCAGTACGTTGTCCGCGAGGGTGAGATCGTCATTGTCGACGAGTATACCGGGCGATTGGCGGAAGGTCGCAAATGGAGAGATGGCATTCACCAGGCAATTGAAGCCAAAGAGGAAATCGAAGTTTCAGTTCCTACTGGACAGGCGGCGCGGATTACCATTCAAGACCTGTTCTTGCGCTACCGACATTTGGCAGGAATGACAGGTACGGCGAGTTCTTCCGCAGGCGAATTGTTGAAAATCTATAAGACAAGAGTTATCCCAATTCCCACGAATCGTGTAGTCCAAAGGAAACGGTTACCGGACCGAATTTTCGGTACTAGCGATGGCAAATGGCGAGCCATCGTGGAAGAAATTCGGGAGCAACTGCGGCAGTCCAGACCGGTTTTGATTGGTACGCGCTCGATCGACAAATCTGAAATGTTGTCGGCGATGCTCAAGGCGGCTGGAATTGAACATCAAGTTCTAAATGCTCGTGAAATCGCGGCCGAAGCTGAAATTGTGGCCCGGGCCGGTCACCAAGGCAAAGTCACGGTGGCCACCAACATGGCCGGTCGAGGTACTGACATTAAACTGGCCGACGGCGTGGCTGATTTAGGCGGGCTGCATGTCATCTGTACCGAACTTCATGACGCCGCGCGAGTCGATCGCCAACTCGCTGGTCGTTGCGGCCGCCAAGGAGATCCCGGTACATTTCGCCAATTTCTCGCCCTCGATGATGACATACTCCGCACCGGCTTTGGCCCGGACAAGGGAAAAGCGATGGCGCAAATCGGCGAAAAGTCCGCGGAGGAATTGACATCCTATGCGAAACTTTTTCACAAGGCTCAACGGCAGGTTGAACGCCGACACTTCCGCGATCGAATGGTGCTGCTACATCACGAACGCGAACGAAAAAAGATGCAACGTGAAATGGGTCAGGATCCCTATCTTGATACAGCAGATTAAAGTTGAGCGATTAGGAAAACATGGAGGCCCAATCTCCACGTCGCGTTGATTTGGGGAAACACAGCATAATCGTGTTCAACCGAACAAGTGCCTTGTCCCTCGCCTGCTACACTGCATAGAAATGTGTGGTAGCGATTATATGAGTTATAGCAAGCAATTATTGTCGCGGCACAGGCTTTGCGTTTCGTCAACTCCCATTCCAGCGCGGAACTGCCAATACGGCAGGACACACGTCAAGGTTGACAAGTTTGTGGTTGACAAGTTTCGGTTGTTCATCCAGGTCGAGCCCGCTGGCCGTCGCTTTCGTCATGACTGCTACGGCTGACGAAAAGAACTTCAAATCCGAATCAGGGTGTTCTCCTTTGCGTTGTCAGGATTTTGGGACGCGTATAAATTGGACGTCATGATTCGACGTCGTATGTAGCTGCGACGAAGCGACTCTCTCATCCAGTCGGGTACAAAACTCATGTCGACGGAATCTTCTCCCAGCCCAGAGTCGATTGAACAAACCAAACAACAGATTCGAGCTCTCGTCAATGAGATTTCGCAGCTGGCAAAAAGTGACTTAGGTCCTGAGGAGTTCTATCCCGCGTTTCTGACTCGGATTGTGCAAGCTTTAGCCGCAGTCGGCGGTGCCGTGTGGTTGCTAGGGCAAGGGAAACGGCCGGAGCTCACGTACCAGATCAACCTCAGTGACACGTTATTGGATGAAGAGGGAGAGGATTCAGCCCGGCATCTCGGTTTACTAACGCACATTGCCAAGGCCAACGAGCCACAGTTAGTTCCGCCGCTGTCTGGTCCAGGAGACGAGCGTCAGGGCGGAAATCCAACGCGTTATTTGTTGGTGCTAGCACCGTTACAGACAGACGGTGCGGTAGAAGGTCTGATCGAAGTCTTTCAGCGCTCCGATTCGTCGCCGCAGACTCAACGAGGTTACTTGCGATTCCTCGTGCAGATGTGCGAGTTGGCGAATGAGTGGCTCAAGACACACAAACTGCGAACCTTTAGCGATCGCCACACGTTATGGTCACAGGCCGACCAATTTGCTCGGCTAGTCCATGAAAGCTTAGACCTACGAGAAACCGCCTTTACTGTGGTCAATGAAGGTCGACGCCTAATTGGTTGCGATCGAGTTAGCTTCGCGATCAAACGAGGCAACAAATGTGTCGTCGAGGCGATTAGCGGTCAGGACTCGCTGGAATCTCGCTCGAACATAGTGACCGCGCTCAACAAGCTGGCGACCACCGTGGTCATGACCGGGGAACCGTTGTGGTACACCGGTTCCACCGAGGATTTTCCGCCCCAAGTTGAACAAGCGCTGGAGACGTATGTCGACGAAGCCTACGCCAAAACGGTGGCGGTATTGCCGATTCGCCGACCCAAAGCGCCAGGCGAAGTCGCTCGTGAGCAAGCTGCTGGGCAAGTGGAGCGTGAGGGAAGCCACGCCGGTGAAATCATTGGAGCGTTGATCGTTGAGCAACTGGAGAGTGATCTTCCGCACAGCATGCTCGAATCACGCATCGATCTTGTTTTCGAGCACAGTGCCAGGGCCATTGCCAATGCGATCGATCATAACAGCCTATTTTTGATGCCCCTCTGGCGGACCATTGGTAAAGCGTCGTTCATCACCAAAGGCCGCAATCTTCCCAAAACCGTGACGATTACTTCGGCCGTACTCATTTTGTTGATTGGGTCAATAATCATTCCCACCGACTTCGAAATGAAAGCCAAAGGCGAGTTGAAGCCGGTGGAACGCCGTGACGTTTTCGTCGAGGTCGCGGGCGACGTCATGGAAGTCAACGTCCTTGATGGAGGAGCGGTAAAGAAGGGCGATACTCTGGCCGTGCTACGTAACACCGAATTGCAGGTGCAAATTCAACAAGTGTTGGGCGAGATTCAAACCACTGATAAGAAAATAAACTCGTTGATGGTCCGGAAAGGGACTCCTTCGCCAAAGTCCTCCTCGCCGGATGCGTTGCGGGAAACATCTGGTATCGAGATCATGGGGCTTAAGACTCGGAGGGAAAGTTTATCGACGCAGCTGGGACTGTTACAGAAAAAGAAGGAGCGATTGGTCATCAAAAGTCCCATGGATGGTGTTGTGATGTTGTCATGGGATGTCGAAAAATCGTTACTGCATCGACCGGTCACCGAGGGGCAAGTTCTATTGACCGTCGCAAATCCGGCCAACGAGTGGGAACTCGAACTGCACATGCCGGAACGCCGCATGAAACACGTCGCTGCCGCTCAAGCCAGCATCAAGCCGGATTTACCCATCGAATTCATTTTGGCGACCGATCCGGGCACTTATCACTACGCTACCGTCAATTCGGTGCACAAGGCCACAGAACTTCATGAGGTTGAGGGACACTCAGTTCGCATTCGGGCCACAATTTCTCCTGAAGAAAGGGCCAAGCTGGCTAACCCCCGTCCAGGGGCGACGGTGACTGCTAAGGTTTATTCTGGCCGAAGCTCGCTGGCATATTCCTGGTTTCACGAAGCCTTGGAATGGATCGAAGCCAACATCATATTTCCGTTCTTTTAATTCAGTGTATTCAAAGTCGTTCGTCGGTTGTATCACTCATTGATTCGGCGCTAAGGATCATGAGTAGAACGTTTGGCCGAACGGAACCAAAACCTAAATAACCCGTCAAACCGCAGTTCGATGCCCTCAGGTTGTTAACGCAAATCGTTGACACAAGAATTGAAAACAACTCCTTAGGAAGCTGTTTATGAACCATGTTATTTGGCTATGTGCCACGGTGTTATTGAGCGGTCCTCGGGAAAGTGACACCAGCAATGTTCGAGCTGCCAGCACGGTCGTCGTTCAGGCCGCGGTGGTAGTCGCCCGGGAGGATATTCCAGTTCCTTCGCAAGAGGCGGGTGTGATCGTGGCACTGGAGAATGATGAAGGCGAGGAACTGATTGAAGGCGCCCAGGTCGTCAAAGGCGGGCTGATGTTGAAGGTCGACGATAGCGAATCGTTACTGCAAAAGAGGGCTGCCGAGAGTGAGTTTGAAAGTGCCAAGGCCCAGGCGGAAAATGACTCGCCGATTGAAGCCGCGCGATATACGACCGAAGTCGCCAAGGCGGAATGGGACAAATCCAAGGAAATCAACAAGCGATCAAGCAGCGCGATCTCGGAATTTGAATTGCGTCGCTTGCAGTTGACTTTTATCCGATCTCAGAAGCAGGAAGATGTTGCGCGACTCGAGAAGACTGTGGCTGGGAAAACGATGGCGGTAAAGAGCACCCAGATCGATGCTGCTGAGTTAGACATGAAACGTCGTCGGATTGTGTCTCCCGTGGACGGAGAAGTTGTCGAGATCTTTCGGAAGCCAGGAGAGTGGGTCAATCCAGGGGATGCCGTCGTCCGGGTGGTTCGAATGAATCGTGTGCGAGTGCAAGGATACCTCGACGCCAGGGAATTCACGCCCGAACAAATCGTCGGCCGACCAGTCCGCGTCAAATTGCGACTCCCTGACCGGGAAACCGAATTTCGGGGCAAACTCGATTATGCCAGTTCCATCGTCATCGAAACGAGTGAATCTTTCGTGGTCTGGGCTGAGATCGAGAATCGCCGTGAAAACGGTCACTGGGTACTACGACCCGGGTTGAATGCCGACATGACCATTGATCTGAGTAACCAGGCAATCGTCAAACACGAGAAATAACGAGCTTACGCTTCGCCAGGCCACCGTCCGCTTTCGCATATACATCTCTCAGGCAAACCGCATGGCAACGCTCGCCGAAAGTTTGGTCAGCAGTTCTTCACGGCCGGTTCGGCTGCGAATGCGACCCGACTTGCACTCGCGGCGACATCGCTATCACGGCCGAACCTACTGGGTTGTCAAGGAACCAGTCGGGCTGAACTACTTCCGTTTTCACGAGGAAGAGTACGCCATTCTTTGCATGTTGGATGGTCAAACCAGCCTAGAAGAGATCAAAGAAGAATTCGAACAGCAGTTCACTCCTCAAAAGATTACCTTTCCGGATTTGCAACAATTCGTTGGAATGTTGCATCGCAGCGGGCTCGTTATTTCCGAAGCCTCCGGCCAAGGCCGGCAACTTCGACGAAGGCGCGATGAAAAAGCCCGTCGGGAATGGATGGGGAAGTTCGCAAACCTCTTTGCTTTGCGATTTCGGGGTTTCGACCCCGAATGGATATTGCAAAAGCTGTACCCCTGGACGGCCTGGTTCTTCGCGCCGGTTACCATCTTTTTGGTGATGCTTTTCGCGCTCAGCGCGCTTTCTTTGGTCGCGGTTCAGTTTGAAGTTTTCCAGTCGCGTTTGCCCACCTTTCACGAGTTTTTCGGACCTAAGAACTGGTTCTGGCTGCTGCTGACGATGGGAATCGTCAAGGTACTCCACGAATTTGGACACGGCTTGTCATGTACATACCACGGCGGTGAGTGCCACGAAATTGGGATGATGTTGTTAGTTTTCACCCCATGCTTGTATTGCAACGTCTCCGACTCTTGGATGCTCCCCAACAAATGGCACCGGGCGTTTATCGGTGCAGCTGGGATGTATGTGGAGCTATTCCTGGCTTCCATCGCCACCTATCTCTGGTGGTTTAGCGATCCGTCGACACTGATTAACCAACTCAGCTTGAGCATTATGTTTATTTGCTCGGTGAGCACGGTCCTGTTTAACGGTAATCCTCTGCTGCGTTATGACGGCTATTACATCCTGATGGATATCGCCGAAATCCCCAACCTCCGTCAAAAGTCGACGGAAGTGCTGCGGCGCTTCATGTTGCAAACGTGCTTGGGAATAGAGCAACAGGAAAACCCGTTTTTACCTCAACGAAACCGGTTCTTGTTCGGCCTATACACGATTGCCTCGGTGATTTATCGATGGATCGTGGTATTTTCCATTCTATTTTTCCTTAACAAAGTTTTTGAACCGATTGGTCTCAAGATCGTCGGACAAGCCATTGCTGCGGCGGGCCTGGTTGGCTTAATCGTTCAGCCGATGTGGCAATTGGCACGTTTCTTTTATATGCCTGGGAGGATGCAAAAAGTGAAACGACATCGTGTCATCGCCACGTGCGTCACCGTGGGGGCCCTTGTGGCATTTATCCTGTGGGTGCCGCTTCCGTTTAATGTGCGATGTACGGCTGAAATTCAAGTACGTAACGCGGAATCCTTATACGCATTTTTTCCCGGCAAGCTGTCGGAAATCCACGTGAAACTCGGCGATCAAGTCGCTGCCGGAACGATCTTGGCGAAAATGGAGAACATTGATTTGCAATTGGCAGTTGCAAAGTTGGAGGGTGATGCCGCAGAGTTAAATACTCAATTGGAATCGATGAAACGGAGTCAGCGCCGCGACCCTCAAAGTGGCGATGAAATCAGCAGCATCCGGGAACAGTTAGCGACAGTTGACGAGCAATTGGTGGAAAAACAGCAGGAGCTTGACCGACTGCGGATTATCGCTCCCATTGCCGGGACCGTCCTTCCGCCGGTCAGCAAATCCAAGCAACCTAATCCTGATGGCCGCTTGCCCGGCTGGTCTGGCTCTCCATTCGATAGGCAGAATAACGGT
>JANNPR010000522.1:0-2685 GCA_031400345.1 Planctomycetota bacterium
GTCTTGGTCGCGGCCTGGAGCAGACCTGTGGAGTAGCCCAATAGATCGTTGTGAGCCTGACAGTAATCGATTAACGGTTGGAAGTCGTCCGCAGCGTCAGATAATTCGAGAAGCAAACCCGAGAATCCGGCCGGACGCGAATCATCGGGAACCAATCGCAGCAGCTCGCGCACGGCATCACCCGTACGACCCACTCGTGCTAACAACTGCACGTAAACTTCCACCGGGGCTGGGCCATTGTCGGCGATCGAAAGCGATTCGGCCTTCTGCCGGAAATACTCGATCGCCTCGTCAACTCGCTCACCAAGCAAGGCCGACAAATAAAGTGCGTGGCTGGGATAGATTTCGAGGAATGGTTCATCCCCTTTGTATTGGAATTGCAAACTCAATCGCCTTCCGTATTCGGTCATATCCAAGGCGTTCCTTAGCAGCACGGGATTGTCCAGCATTCGGGCAATTCTTACCGTGGAGGCCAGATGAGTGGTGTCGAGATGATAGGAGAACTCCGAGAACAACCATGGTCGGTCGGCCAGCAGCTCACGAAGGTTCTGCTCCTTCGGTTCACTTCCTTCCTGGCGAGTTATGTCGGCTTTAACACTCAGCATCAATTCACGATAGACGTGCTCCACCAGCAGACAGGCAGCTGCCTGTTGGTCCTTTTTCTGATGCCTGGATACGGCTGCGTCAAAGGTCGTGATCGCATTACAGGTTCCATAATTCTTCAACACCAGCCCATAACCGCGAGCCACATCAACACCTTCGTGCAGCAAAACCTCCACGAGTTCATCTCGGTTGTCCTCGTCGGCTTCGACCGCTGCTAACTCGTCGGCGGCAAGTCGACGGTCGCCAACGGGCCTCAGGTACATCCACCCTTCGCGTATGCGTCCGTCACGAAGAAGGAGCAAGCCGACTTCTCGACAGGCTTCCAATAGACCGTCCTCTAATTGAGTTCGTTTTTCGGCAGGCAGATCGTCCCCTTGGTCAGAGTACGTCAATGGCACACCGACTCTCCGCCGCACCTGCATTTTGAGCGCTTCGAAAAGCTCGTGATATTGCCGCTCTTGGCGTAGGCGGTCCGCCAAGTGGAGCAATGCGGCGTCCACGCCCTTGTCCGCCAAGGCGGTGCTAAGCTGCTGAAACGGGTTCGTATCCGGCATGTTCGATAGTCCTTTGGATAGGCGTCGAAGGGAATTCATGTGGGAACGCATTGAAAGGTATACGAACCAAAAGCACACGTTTTAATGTTGCGCATTTCGATCTCCGAAGTGTGCCACTGGCAGCCGCCGAAACAAGCTTGGACGTACGATAACGCTCCTTTCGGCGGCAAGCCAGTGCCGACGCTGGTCGCGATCTGCCTTCACGTCGGGTCCCAAAAAACTGCCCTACAAGCGTTTTCTCCTTGCGCCGACCTTATTCGGATTCACACACGGGCTTGCCGCCGAATGACCTTAATTGGCTATCGTAATCAACTCCGGCGGCTGCCAGTGGCACACTTTGCCATTCGATATTGACTGCGAAGTTTATCGTTATCCATCGTACTGGGGCGCCCTCCGGACCAAAACCGGGGATTTCGTAATCTGCGTCCGGCATTTAGCATGGACACCATGAACGACACAACATCCAACTTCCGTGGTTTACACGTGGCGGCCTTCGAAAGCCGCAATGCCGGTGAAATGGCCAGAATGATCCAGCGGCATGGTGGCATTCCGCATGTCAGCCCTTCCATGCGAGAAGCCCGATTGGAAGAGAACCCCGAAGCGATCGATTTCGCCTACCGCTTGATAACTGGAGAAGTGGGCGTGGTCATTTTTTTGACAGGTGTTGGATTTCGCTTCCTGATCGAGACGGTGGAACGAAGTGTCGGTCGGCAACGATACCTGGACGCGCTGGCCGATATTGTGACGATCGTGCGGGGCCCAAAGCCAGCTGCCGCCATGAAAGAATTCGGCCTGACACCCACGCATCGCGTCCCCGAACCAAACACCTGGCGAGAACTGCTGACGACCATCGACCAGCATGTCCCCATTGCCAATCAGCTGGTTGGTTTACAGGAATACGGCAAAACCAATCCGAGCCTGATTGCCGGCCTGGAAGCTCGCGGTGCGCGGGTCCTCAGTGTGCCGGTTTATCGCTGGGAGCTGCCGCTAGACGTCGGACCACTGGAAGCGAATATTCGATCGTTGGCCGCCGGTGAGTTAGACGTGCTGATGTTTACATCTGCCAATCAAGTTCTGAATCTCATGCAGATTGCTGAAAACTTGGGATTGGCGAGCGCCGTTCGTCGTCGGATGCAGAAACTCGTCGTTGTTTCCGTCGGCCCTTCGACGACTGAGATGCTGCGCGATCAAGAATTGCCAGTGGATTTGGAACCCGAACACCCAAAGATGGGCAGCATGGTCGCCACGGCTGCCGAGCATTGCGTGTCCATGTTGGAGCGCAAACGCCGGTTTTCCGTTTTACTGGCGGGCCCTGCATCACAGGCATTGAATAAAGCCGCCCCCTGGTACGATGGACCCTTCATGAAGGCCTGTAGAAAAGAGCCTAGCCAATATACGCCGATCTGGCTGATGAGGCAGGCGGGACGATACATGGAAGAGTATCAACGAGTCCGCGCACAGACACCGTTTCTCGAGTTGTGCAAGAGTCCGTCGCTTTGTAGCGAGGTTATGGTAACGGCAGTCAAGC
>JANNPR010001306.1:0-3035 GCA_031400345.1 Planctomycetota bacterium
TACTGTTTCCGCTTGGACCACGGCTGGCTGCGCGTCATAATCCCAGTCCGTTCGATCGGCACGAATGTCATAATCCCAAGATTCGTATTCGGCGGCGCAAGAACTGGTAAAGGGGAACTCACCTGCGTTACTTGGCTTGGGAGTGGGGCAGATATCGGTTTCGCGAAACACGACGTTGGACAAATCGATTGACAGAGGCACATACTCTAGGTACGGCAGGTAAGAAGCCTGACTCGCATTCTGAGCGACTCTCGCGTAAATTTCCGCCAACTCCCCGGCTCGGATGAACAACGCTCGGTCATAATGGGGCTCTCCATTCGCAGAACGCATGCCCAATGCCGAAAGTCCGATACAGCTTAGTAAAACCGTTAACGCTATCCCTGGACGGTTCATTATTGATATCTCCACTTGCACTAGTACTGCGCCAAAAAATTGAAATCGCTTGGGAACCCTACGGCGAAGTCCTTGCATCCGTTGGTTGGGTATCGGAGTCTGTCGGCTAGGGGCATTAGGTAAACAACGGCAACACTAACAATCAGTAGAACTGGATGTGAGTTCAAACGCCGATTCGAGGCCTGGGCGATCCATGGCCGTCCTGAATAATGTTGATTAAGCCGAATGTTCATACGGAAGATTTTGCTTGCGAGGATCAAGACAAGGGCGGAAACTACGAATCTGGGAAGTCGAACGATTACACTAACCCGAAGCGTGCGCAAGAGCTGGGCGATTTACGTCGCTTACGCTTCGGGTTGGAGCCGGTTTCAGGGATTCCCGATCTTCCGTAGCCAGGTATTCGAGTAATCCACGCATATGGATGAGGTGATATGAACAGATATTTCCTTGTAGGTGCGCTGTCGCTTGCCACGGGCTTGGCGATGGCCGCTTGGTACTCAGCTCGAGAGCTCCCACACAGGGCGGTGGCTCAGGAGCGTACTCCACGAATACCGGCGGAACCGGCATTGCGGGGAGGGGCAAAACGCCCTGGTGCGGGTGTCGCAAGTGAACGGCCATTGCCTGACTCAAATCCCGTAGCGGTGCCGCGGAATGACCCACCCGATCAGAGTGGATTCACCCCTGAGGAGCGTGTCAATATAGCCGTCTACGACCGCAACGATCGTAGTGTGGTCAATATCACCACGCGAGCTGTCCGCGCTGACGTTTTCATGATGTTCGACGTTCCCACGGAAGGAGCAGGTTCTGGTTCCGTTTTGGACCAGGAAGGCCGCATCCTCACGAATTATCATGTGATCGAAGGCGCCCAGAAAATTTCTGTGACGTTATTTAACGGAGCCAGTTTTGAGGCCGGGCTCGTTGGGCAGGATCCCGATAACGACATTGCCGTCCTCCAAATCACGGCGCCACCTGACGCACTTGTACCGGTGTCACTGGGTGACTCGAACAACTTGCGTGTTGGTCAGCGAGTCTTCGCCATCGGTAACCCGTTTGGTCTGGAGCGGACATTAACGGTGGGAACTCTTTCCAGCTTAAATCGCACGCTCCCTTCACGTACCGGTCGGGCGATGAAATCCATTTTGCAAATCGACGCAGCATTAAACCGAGGTAGTTCCGGTGGGCCGCTGCTGGACAGCCGGGCCAACTTAATCGGAATGAACACGGCCATTGCTAGTCCCACGGGCGGAAGTACTGGGGTCGGCTTTGCGATTCCGGTTAACACGATCCGACGTGTCGTGCCTCAGTTGATTGCCAATGGTCGAGTAATTCGACCTGAAACCGGTATCACTCGCGTGCAAGAGACGGATCGAGGCTTGATTATCGTCAGCCTGCAAAATGGTGGCCCGGCAGAACGTGCCGGTCTGCGCGGTTTTCGCGTGATCAAACAGAAAGAGCGGCGTGGTCCCTTTGTCTACGAAGAGAGCCGCATCGATCGTAACTATGCCGACCTGATTGTGGCCGTAGACGGTAAACGGGTAACCAGTGCCGATGAATTTCTGGGGATGATTGAGGCAAAACACTCAGGCGACATCGTCCAATTGCTGATTCTTCGCGAAGGTCGTGAAATAGTCGTGCCACTGACATTGGGACAAAGCGAATAATTGAACTGCAATTGGATGTCATCTAAAGCATCGCAATTTGATCCAGCACAGCGGGGCTGCGGCCCATTGTTCAGCAATGCAGATTGCGATCACGCACGACAGACCTTTCGCGACAAACCGAAACTCCTGGTGGACAAAATCACTGACGTGCGTGATGCCGTGCAACGCCTGGTGGGCGACGATGATTACTTGGCTTCGGGCGGATTCGGTGGCGACCGAATTGCCACGGCGGCCCTGCATGAAATCGTCCGTCAGCGAAAACAAGGATTGTCTTTTGCAGGTCACACCGCCACGCATGATTTTCAAATCCTCTGCGCCGGAAATCTGACCGACCGTGGTCAATTGCTACGACGAGTCGACGTGGCATACATTATCGGACTGGAAGCTCGCGGTCTTTCTTCCCATGCCAGAAGAGTCGTTGAAAGTGGTCAGGTCGAACTTTGCGAATGGACGAACTACACGCTTCTCTTGCGATTCCAAGCCGCTGCCATGGGAGTTCCATTCCTTCCGGCGCGTTCGATGCTCGGCACGGATACGTTTCGGCATAGCGCCGCTCGAAAAATCATTTGCCCGTTTACGGGAAAAACCCTAGCGGCCGTGCCCGCTCTTTGGCCGGATGTGGCAGTGATTCATGTACATGAGGCAGACCGCTACGGGAATTGCCGTATACGCGGTGTTTCGGTGGCAGACTGGTACCTAGCCCGGGCCGCTAAAAAGCTGATTATCACCTGCGAGCGGCTTATTTCCAATGACGACATCCGCCGCGATCCGACGGCCACTACTATCCCTTACTACTGTGTAGATGCTGTTTGCCATGTGCCCTTTGGAAGCTATCCAGGGAATATGCCTTACGAGTATTATTCGGACGAAAATCACTTACGGGACTGGCTCAGGGCCGAGCGACAGAGTGCGTCGTATTTGGACTTCTTAAATCAGTATATTCTGGGGGTAGCCGATTTCGCGGAGTACTTGGACCGATGC
>JANNPR010001311.1:0-6285 GCA_031400345.1 Planctomycetota bacterium
TGTGCATTCGATTGAAACGCGACAAGGACTTAAGATCGCCTGCCTTGAGGAGATTGCCTTCGAACTCGGGTACATCGACGCTCAGCAGCTGTTACACCACGCAAAGTCAATGAACAATCAATACGGCGAGTATCTACATCACGTGCTTCAATGTCACGGTCAGAGCGGCCATTCTGAATTATGAAAATCCGTCCTGCAAAATTATCAGGCATGTTGCTGATTGAACCTGTTGTTCACCAGGACGATCGCGGGTTTTTCTTAGAAACATTCCATAAGGATCGCTATCAGTCCGCGGGTTTGGTTTCGGATTTTGTCCAGGACAACCATTCTTTTTCCCAGCGAGGCACTCTCCGCGGTCTCCATTATCAATTGCCCTGCCCACAAGGGAAATTGGTTTGGGTGATCCGGGGCGAGGTTATGGATGTTGCCGTCGACCTGAGACGGGGCTCGCCGACCTTCTCGCAGTGGCAGAGTGTCATCTTGAGCGGTTCCAACCGGCAACAAATTTATGTTCCACCCGGTATGGCCCATGGGTTCTGCGTGATCAGCGACGTAGCCGAAGTGATTTACAAATGCACCGAATACTACCGTCCCCAGCACCAGCACACGCTTCGTTGGAACGATCCCGACTTGGGAATTAAGTGGCCGGCTAGCGATCCGCTCCTTTCGGAACAAGATCGCCGCGGATGCTTGTTGTCTGAGGCCGCTGTTTACGAGTGAGATCGTGACATCAAGTATTCTTCCAATGCCTCTTTCCAATGTGGCATGTCTGGGCCACCCAAACTCCGATATTTCGTGGTATCGAGCACGCTAAAGCTAGGGCGTTTCGCAATCGCACCGAATTGTGCACTCGTTACGCGTTCCAGCCTTACCTGCTTACTCGTAAGGCGCAGAATCTCCTCAGCAAACTCGTGCCAGTTTGTGTCCCCAGCGCTGACAACGTGGATAAGTCCTCGATGACCCGTTTCGATCAGAAAGCGAACAGCAATCGCCAAGTGATCGACAGATGTCGGCGTGCACTGTTGATCGTCCACGACGCGAAGACAGTCTCGAGTCTTCGCCAAGGTAAGGATTTTCTCCACAAAGTTGTTCTGCTTGGATGTGCGGCCGTAGAGTCCGCAGGTTCGGATGATCAAGTGATGGCGATATTGTAGAGCATGATATTCGCCTTGTAATTTGCTGAGGGCATAAACGCTTTGAGGCGCCGCTGGATCGCTTTCTAGATAGGGAACACGGCGGATGTGATCGCCTCCGAAAACATAATCCGTGCTAATTTGCACGAGCATTGCACCGTGAAGCTCACACGCCTTCGCCAAAACGGCGACCGCGTCGCCATTGATCGCTGTACATTCTTTCGGTTCACGCTGCGCCTGGTCGACGTTCGTGTAGGCCGCACAGTTGATGATGACCTGCGGTTGCAGCTGGTCCAAACGCTCGGTTATCAATGCAACATTGGTGATGTCGAACGACTGGCGGTCCAGCACAATCGCGTTTTCGCCGAACTGACGCTCTAAAGCCTGCCCCAATTGACCTTTCCCACCTGTGATTAAGACTTGCATTTTACTTTCGTAATCAATGTGATCTCGTTTCCCTGCGAATTGTGCCGCGTTTCGAGGATGAAGGTTCGAATCAGAATCAACCCTCGCCCCCGCGAATGCAGTAGGTTAGCGGCATCCTGTGGATTGGGCAGACTCGTCACATCGAAGCCGTGCCCCTGATCTCGTACGACAAACACCACCTCGCCCCGTGAAATCTTGACAAATACTTGGACACGTCGGTCTTGATAGGGTGACTGAGCCCGACGCTGCTGTGCGAGTTGCTCGTAGGCGACCTCGTCTTGCTGTCGCAGTTCTGCGTCAAGCTCAAGATTCCCGTGATAAATCGCGTTGTCCAGCGCCTCGTTCAAGGCGATCATCATCTGCATCACGCCCGTGGGGTCCCAGGTTTGCATCAGGGAAAGCTCGCCCGAGATGTGGGCCATAATTGGGGCAATCAGTACGCCATCGTTTTCCAATTCATAGTGACATTCAACTTGGGTCAGACATTTACGCAACTGCTGCGGGTCCTGATTAGCCAAGGCCACATTTAGCACATTGCGCAGCGCGCGAACGACGTCTTTTGCCAATTCACTTTTGGGAACGTAACTGACCGCTCCCTTTCGCAACGCTTCGAGAGCAGATTGTTCGCTGCCGTTCGCAGTCATCAAAATGACTGGCAGGGAAGAGTGTCGGCTGCGGATCGACTCGACCAATTGTAAACCGTCCATCTCCGGCATTTGCAGATCAGTAAGTACCGCGTCGGGCCGCCGGCGATCAATCGCCCGCATCGCGTTCAGGCCATCGGGGGCGATCTCGACTTCAAATTGCGCCTTTTCCAGATAAAACTTGATTGTCGCCGCCTGAGTCCGACTATCCTCGACAACGAGCACGGATGTCATGCTTTGCTCTCCCGATTCCGTCCCGCCAGGGCCATTTAGATTCCAAAGGAATCAACAGGTGGGTGCGATATCGACAAATTCTGCCTGAACTGCGGCACATGCTAAGAACGACGCAACTTGGTGCGTCCTGCGTCAATCCGCCCGCCGGCCAGGCGGACGCATACAGGCGGTCCACGCCATCGTCCCCGAATGCCTGTAAGCATAACCGCGAGCCATCGAATCGCCAAAACATTGAGCGACCGATTGAAACAAGAAAGTCCCAAAAGAAATCAGGAGTGTTGCTCGGCCTTTTTCGACTTACGCTTGACCACGACCTTGGAAACCGTCTTCGGCTTCCCCTTCACTTTCCCCGTGGCGTTTGCGGCCTTGATCGATCTAACGCGAGCGACGGCAGTCTGAAGTTGTTCCACGACCCAGGCATTGAGGCTTTTGATGGCACCTTCGGCCTTCTTCCGGGCGAAAAATTTGACGTCGTTAACCTAAGGCGTTCAAATGATCACGTTGTAGTAGTGGGACTCGCTTTCGTTCGTCACCGGCGAAAATATTGAAAGAGATCGTCATGCCCATTCGGCCTATCAGCCAGTCGTTGCATGCCGGGCTCTATCGCATATCGATTGCGATACTGTTGTCAGCCGCTCCGGCTTACGCTCAGCAAAACGATGCTTCTCCTCAGTCCGTGTGGACAACTCTTTCCGAACTTCTGCAGCGCCGGGAATACGGCAGTGCTGTTGAACTGCTCGATTCGTTGGCAGATAACCCCGACCTGAAGGGCGATACAACACGCATCGAGGCGGACAAACGCGTTGTCCTTGGACTTCAGGCGTTCGAAAAACTCGTAAGCAACGAGATACGCAAACTTGCCACGGACCAGCCCATACTGATTGGTGGCTCGCAGTACACATTTCTGCGTCACGAGAAGGACGATTCGGGCGAGTGGGTCGTATTTAAGACAAGTTCGACGGCCACAGAAAAACGGATGCTCGTCAGCGCCATGCCTTCATCGGCGTGGTTGAAGTTCGCCGCGCCAGCGCTGGATTCGCTGGGGAATAAGTCGCTGACGTTGGGAGTCTTTTTGGCCTTCGATAGGAACCCGGATTTCAAATCCGCAAGAAAGTGGCTCGATGACTCGGCCAGTGCGGGTTCGGATGTTAGCGAGTGGTTGAAGAGGTTGGAGTCCGCGGAGGAAGCGAAGAAACGGCGCCTCGTAGACGCGTCCGGGAAATCCGTAAACGACGAGTTGTTAGGCGATTGGCGACTTGTTATTGGGAAAGGCAAAGCGAAGAAAACCGTGAACATCGAATTCAAGAAATCCGGTCGAACCAACGCCGCTGGTTCATCCTGGACCAAAAATTCAGAGGGCACGTATCGGGTGAAGATGGGAAACGGCACCGTCGCCAGCGTGCAGGTTTCTGGTGATCGAATCTGGGGAAAACTTACGAATGGAAAATCCGTCACTGGCGTGCGGGAGCCGAAATAGCCCTGACTATGGTGCTGTTAATCGCTCGATGACGACTCGGAAGCCGGTTTCGGCTGACGGTGCCACGTAAATCCACGGAATGTCCTTTTCGCTATCTTCGAGATCTTGATACTTCAGCGGTTCTCCGGCCCAAGCATAGCTCCGCCCACGGCGTAAGATGCCGTCGCTCGCTTTCGCGTTAGCGAGTGGAACCTCGTCGCGACCACCCACGAGTGTGCGGGTAAATTCACTGCCGTTTCCGGCCATGTCGCGCACACCGAACGGACTAATATCCTTGGATGCCTCGCCGATCCTCATAGGTCCTTTCGCGGCGCGATTCACTGCGATGTCATCCTCGCCGAAGGGTTCCAAATAGGGGCCGCTGTTGGTTCGATTGGGACGATAGAGTCCCGACGCCGTATCCCACTGAGCTATTGAGGGCAGTCGCCCCTTCTGCTCTCCGCCTAACCATGACGCGAAATCGTATGCCTCGTCGACTGTAACGTGCAGCACCGGCAAGCGCGGGTCGTCCGCCCCAACATCTCCCTCTAAATCTATACCTCCCCTCTGCCATCCAGAGTTCGTCGTGCCTTCGCCTTTCGCTTCGATGTATTTGCGAAACAGTCCGTTCCACACCTTGTTTTCCATGATGTAAAACAGCTGCTCCTTAGATGGCTCATGAATCAAAAGGAATACGACCTCATCTCCGTCTGCAAAACGGCGAATAATCCGATTGGGATAAACTCGATTATTAATTTCTAACATTTCCGCCCCGTCCATCGCCGCGAATTGTGCCGGGAGCTCGACCAAGGGTGCTTGTGTTTTCGCAAACTTGGGCATCAAGAGTAGAGCCACGGACATCATAGCAAACACTAGCAGAGCGCTGATTCCCATCGCCCACCGCACCCACTTTGACTGCGCGGCGATGCGCGGTGCATTGGCTTCAATCAGGGCGTCGACAAAGTCGCGGTTGGAGGGATATCTTTTGGTCGGATCCAGCGAGGTTGCCCGCTGCAGAACTTTTTGTTCCGCTTGATTCAATAGAGAATAGTCGAGCTTCCCGGTAGTGTGAACGTCGATGATTTCGTACACCGAGGAATTTTCATCAAACGGAACTAGCCCGGTGCGCAGTTCGTAGTAACTGATCGCCAATGAGTACTGGTCCGTCGTTGGCGTTGGTTGTTGGCCTCGCGCAGCCTCGGGTGCGATATAGGCCAACGTGCCCTCCAATTGGTTCGTCGTCTTCCGTTCACCAACCAACCGGACCAGGCCAAAGTCGCACAGCTGAACTGATCCGCCGACTAACAGAAGATTCTGAGGCTTGATGTCGCAATGCTGGATCGACTTGCCGCCCAGCACCTCGTGCGGTTGGTTCAAAAAATCGATTCCCTTAGCTGCCTCCTGCATATATCGGATAAGTTCGACATAGGGAATACCCGTTAACCCTTCATCCTGACACTCCTTAAGACGGTCAAAGAGGTTCTTGTCGGCCAACGTCATCGCCACTACGAGCGTATGGGGCAGTTGGGTATCAGGTGCCAGCGTGGATCTGGGGGACTTGCTCGCGGTGTTGCTCAGCCGGGCGCTAACCTGGTCCATCGCCTCGTCTGGAATTACGTTGTTGTCGTCGTCCAAAAGCCAGACGTCGGTGACTTGTACAAGATGTGGATGATGGATCTGCTTGATGCGTTGGATGGCCAACAGTTCTTTGACGCCATGACGGAGTTCTAGCCGGATGAATTTGGCGGCTTTATGCACTCCTCCGGGACCGCGCACCAGCCAGACTTCACCCAGGGCTCCACTGCCTAGGTATTTCACCAGGACATGGTGGGGAATCGTGCAGTCATCTTTTTTCAGCGCCATGGGCTAACTAAGTTGCAGCTAACTTGCCAATCTGACCCGGCCCCTTTACGTTCAATAGGAGCGGTTTCTGATTCTGCGCCGGAAACGTTCGTCGCGAGTAATATTGAGTCGAGCACACCGAGTATACAGCTTCGAGCTCTTGAAGGTTAATCCCACCGCGTCCCCTCGCGAGAGCCGCGACCAGCAACGTAAGCGGCTGCAGATAAATGGATTGGACAAAATCGAAACTCCCGAAAGAAACGGGACTCAAACACCACGTTGCAGATGATAAAACCCACAGAGACAGGTCAGTATGACCTCAGATGTGATAAATTCTCCACGAAGTTATCGAATTGATTCGCATTTTTAGCGCCATTTCGCGAGTCGAAACGATAACGAAGCCGTTGGAATGCGCTAAGTAGTGAAAGACAAATGATGAACGACATTCGAAGTACGCTGTTTCTGTTTTGTTCCCTGTTGAATTTCGTCGCGCGTCTCCAAGGACAAGATGCTGCTGTACAAGATGCAGTTAGACTGGCCGATGAAGAAC
>JANNPR010000041.1:0-1172 GCA_031400345.1 Planctomycetota bacterium
CTAGATATGATGAAGGCCGCAGGGGTAAGCATTGCCTATCATGCCAAGCCCATCGTACGTCAGTGCGCAACGTATGCCTTGAATTTTGTAGGCCTGGACGGTGTGTTACACCTGCTCCCGCCTAGTCCATATTTCCGGAAAGTTCTTTCCAACGATAGCAGTCAACCGTGTGATCGTTGACCATCCCCACGGCCTGCATGAACGCGTAACAAATCGTCGCTCCCACGAATTTAAAGCCAAGCTTTTTGAGACTCTTGCTCATCGCATCCGATTCAAGCGTGCTGGCGGGAACGAGGTTCGCGTTGCGCCAGGAATTTTGCAGCGGTTTCCCACCCACGAACTGCCAGATAAAAGCGTCGAAGCTGTCGTATTTTTCCTGAATCTCACGAAACAAGCGGGCATTGAGTATCGTAGCCGAAATCTTAGCCTTATTCCGGATAATCCCTGCGTTTTCCACTAGGGTTTGAACTTTAGCCTCGTCGTAGCGCGCGATTTTCTCCACATCAAACCCATCGAACGCCTTTCGATACTGCTCCCGGCGGTCGAGAATGAGTTTCCAACTAAGGCCAGCCTGGGCACCTTCCAATATCAGAAACTCGAACAGCGTGCGATCATTATGTACCGGTACGCCCCATTCATGGTCATGGTAATCCATGTAGAGTTGACTATTGTTCGCCCAGGCGCAGCGTTGGATCACCTAAATTCCTTTGTTTGATCGTGGTACCCCGAGGCGGAATAAACCCGTGACAATTGAGGTTGGCATTTTAACACTATGCTGAAGCTGGGTCGTTTCAGTCAGTTTGGCTAGTAAACTTCACCAAACATGGAAATAAGCAAGGCGAAAAGCTTAAACTGTCTGGCGCAAGAACATGTCGGGAGCGAGGTGATTTATCGGATTTCGCGACATCCTAGTCAACCGCGACGCTGCGGCCTCTTGTCTCGAAGGAACATTTAGAAAATACCGCGGCGGATTAAATCCGCATGGCGTTCAGGAATTTTTAGACGCTAAAGCTTTCGCCGCAACCGCATTGCGCTTTCACATTGGGGTTGTTGAACTTGAATTCCTCGTTGAGTCCTTCTCGGGCAAAGTCCAGCTCGGTGCCGTCGACATACACTAAGCTATCTTTATCTACGAACACCGTCACGCCACGGCTTTCGAATCGCAGATCATC
>JANNPR010000080.1:0-7037 GCA_031400345.1 Planctomycetota bacterium
CAAATTTTCCAAGCCACGAGGTTCCGGAAGCCGATGGGGGAGCGATGACCATGGCTTTCCCGCGGGTTTGACGGGCGTACTCGTTCGTCGCCCGTTGCAAGGGAGGTAGCTGAATTCCCGCATTACGATAGTGTGGCACAAAACGGTCGACGGCGCCATGTACCATGATCGGGCCAATTGCGGGATCGAGCCCTGCCAGCAAACGCTCGGCCTTCCCCAAGGAGTACGCGTAAATAATACTCGTACGACTGCGATCTTGGTTCCGTCGCCACCATGAATGAATCGAAGCAAACACTTCGCTGTCCGGACGCCATCGATAAATGGGTAACGCAAAGGTCGATTCAGTGATAAAGGTGTGGCAGCGAATTGGCTCAAGGGCCTGACATGTCGAATCTGCAGCCGTCTTGTAGTCGCCACTAATGACGCAAATCTCTCCGGCCTTTTCGATGCGCACTTGAGCGGAACCGAGAATGTGGCCGGCCGGATGTAGCGACAGCTTCAAACCGTTCAGATCCAGCGACTCACCATACGTCAAACCTTTAATGCGTGCGTCTTGGCCAATCCTTTCACGCACGAGGTCCACACCGCTAACGGCAGTCAAATACGACTTCGACCCAAACCGCGCGTGGTCGCTATGAGCGTGCGTAATCACCGCCCGATCAACGGGTCGCCAGGGATCGATGAAAAAGTCGCCCAGCGGACAATAAAGACCACATGAAGTTAACTGGACTAACGAAGTCATGCGTAAGTATAGCGCCGTGCCTCTGTTGTAGAAGGCACACTGATTGCTCCAATTCGTGGGCTTTGATGCCGACCTCGAGTGCTAGCAAAAACGCCGGTTTTTTCTATGAAAAACAGCGAAGGACCTTTTCCATCGCAGGCCGCACCGTACAATCATGGGTACGTATGTTCACTAACCCAGTTTTGGATTTCTGACCCAGCCGTACCGCCGACTCCGACGCGCTCGAAAACCGCAATCGAGGAGCAGACCGATGTTAGTTCGGAGTGTAAATCAGTTTGAAGATTGGCGGAGCGCTGCACGGGAATTGCTTCACCAGGAAACCGCTCCCGAAAATGTTCTTTGGGCGGAGCGAAACTCGCCCCAACGGACGTTGGACTTTGGTTTTGACACGGACGTCGATGAGCCGGTCCGTCGCCCCGAAAAGACAAAAACCACCACTCAAGTTCCGACCCGGTTCCTGCAAATCGCCCAGTTCGTGGCTTGCCACGGTAACGAGCGCCGATGGCGTCTCCTTTATCGAATACTCTGGCGACTAACTCATGGTGAATTTGGTCTGCTCGACCGATCGGACGATAAGGATGTGCATGAGCTAATGTCGATGGAAAAGGCGGTCCGGCGACGCGCAAATAGACCCGTGACAGAAGTGTCGGAAGCCGCATTGATGGATCGGTTCGCTCAAGACGCGCCCCGAAGCACCGGGAATTCGAGTGTCCGAGCTACATCACTGCCTCAATCCGCGGCGCCCTTTTTGCCAAAAAAAGGGGACATTGCATCGCTCCGAAAAGCTGCGAAGAACTGCCGCGGCTGTCCGCTATACAGTCATGGGACCCAAACTGTGTTTGGCGAAGGGCCGCCGAAGGCTCAGCTTGTATTTGTTGGCGAACAACCTGGCGACGCTGAAGACATTGCCGGTAAACCGTTTGTGGGTCCCGCCGGTGAGCTATTTAACCGGATTCTTGCGAAAGTAAATTTGCCTCGCGACCAGGTTTACGTCACGAACGCGGTCAAGCACTTCAAATGGACGCCGCGCGGTAAGCGACGTTTGCATGCCAAGCCAAGCGCACGAGAAACGTCTGCGTGTCGCCCATGGCTGGAAGCTGAGCTGCAGGCAATTCGTCCGCTGATGCTTGTTTGTCTCGGGGCGACCGCAGCCCAATCGGTGTTAGGTGCCGACTTTCGCATTACGAAGCAGCGCGGTCAGCCAACGTCAACGGACTGGGCGCCTTGGACGATGGCTACTTACCATCCCTCTGCGGTGTTGCGAGCGTACTCGACCCCCGGGGCTGAGGAAGTCTACGACGACTTCGTTGCCGATTTAGAGCTAACAGCCGCGAAGTTTCGGCTGTTAAAAAAGGTCCATTAACGTAAAACCAACGGCGTAGGCTTTGATTCGCCAAGCGTCGTCGTGTTAATCTACGTTTATCTACGTCTCTGTCGACGTCGGTACGTTCAGCAATCATCAACTGCGTCCCACGACGAACCCGCCCAGGAAGGGTTCGATGCTAACAAGGAGAAAAAATGCGAAATCGGATTTTGACGGGATTCACCTTAGTGGTCATGTCAGTGCTGTGGGGCTGTAGTCAGCCCAAGACTCCACCGACAACCAGTTCCACACCTGCTACGGCAAGTATTTCCGAGTCTTCTGGATCTGCGGAATCTATATTGGCGTCACGTGTTACCACCGCCATGGCGGAACTCTCAGTCGAAGATCGGGAGCTGGCAATGGCTCAGAAGTTCTGCGCCGTAGCGGATGGTAGTCGCCTTGGTTCCATGGGAACGCCGTACAAAATCGAGGTTGAAGGTAAACCTGTCTTTCTGTGCTGCGAGGGTTGCAAAGAAGGCGCATTGGAGGATCCGCACGCGACGCTCGCCAAAGTCGAGAAGCTGAAGTCGGGCGATGTTTCACCAGAAAAGCAGGAATGACTGGCCTATTAATCATATTGCTGAGCATCCTGTTCACCAGTTGGGTCAGCCAGTTGCAAGCAGCTGATCGCACGCCACAGGATCCCGAGGCTTTTCAGCACTTTGAAAAACGAGTGCGACCGGTACTGGTTGAGCGATGCCATAAGTGTCACGCGGGTGAAAAGGTGAAAGGGAATCTGCGGCTAGATTCCGCAGAGGGATTGGGGCGAGGTGGCGAATCGGGTGCCGTCCTCCAATCCGGCAAGCCAGATGAAAGCTTGCTTATCCAAGCGGTGCGGCATGAAGGCGGCTTGAAGATGCCGCCTGACGGAAAACTGACGGAGTCTCAGATTGCCGACTTGGTCGCTTGGGTCAAGACAGGTGCCGCTTGGCCAGATAACGATCCAACTCCGATCGCAACTGCTCCTTCATCCGGATCCGCTTCACCCGTGTTGCCGAACGAGGGGGATCTGGCGAAATCACTGCAGCTCTGGCTGAGAGCCGATGATCTCACGCTTGGCGACGGCGACTCGGTCTTCGTGTGGCCAGATCAGAGTGGCCATGGCAGAGACTTAACGGCGACCAAAGGCGTTCGGCTTGATGGCGTGGGATTGCCCGCGAAATTCGTCAAGGAGAGCACGCTTCAACTTCGAGCGGCAGTACGATTTGAGCCGAGCACGGGGTTGGCTGCCTCGCCTCACAACCCGGTCGCAATTCAGGGAGATGCCGCACTCAGCATTTTGCTCGTCATCCATTTGCATCCACATGAAACTCAACCGCCGTTCGATGGCATCATTGGCGTCGGCAATCCGGCGAACCCCGCCGGCGATCCAGGGAAACCGCTGGCGGCTTTGGTGCAGATCAATCGAGGCGAGGATCACGCGCTGCATTTTGCCGGCGGTTGGAATCATGACGTGTCGTTGGGCGTCGGCTCGTTCAAGCCGCTGTATGGCAAGCCAATTATGCTGACTGTCACAAAGTCGCCTGGTCCCATGCGGACCTCGACCAAGTTCTTTGTGAATGGCGAGCCGACGTACAAGTCCGACGGTTCGCTCGAAGGTCGGGATACCGTTCCCGACATTCAGCACCGCACGGACATTGGCACTTACATGGGCAAAGCGGTCAGTTGGGCTGGAAGTTTCCAAGGCGATGTCGGTGAAGTCATTATCTATAACAAGGCTCTCAACGATTCAGAACGGCAAGCCGTGGAAGGACATTTAGCAGAGAAGTTCGCGATCACGCTGAACCGGCAAGTTGCCGCAACACGATCCACGTTTACTGCCGACGAATCGAATTATTGGGCTTACCAACCCATAAAAGACCCGCTACCTCCCAAGGTTTCGAACGAAATCTGGATTAAGTCCCCTCTGGATCGCTTTACTCTTTCCAAGTTGGAAGAGAAGGGGCTTGGCCCCGCTCCGCCCGCAGATAAACGCACGCTGGTTCGTCGTGCAACTTTCGACTTGACCGGTTTGCCTCCTGCGCCAGAAGAGATCGATGCATTTTTGAAGGACGAATCGCCGCAAGCGTTCGAGACAGTCGTCAATCGGCTACTCGATTCACCGCATTATGGCGAACGCTGGGGGCGCCATTGGTTGGATGTTGTGCGCTACGCTGACACCACAGCGAACGATGCCAATGCCGTGATGCGGTATGCCTGGCGATATCGCAACTACGTCATCGACGCCTTCAACCGCGATCTGCCTTACGACCAGTTCATCATTCAACAACTTGCCGGCGATTTGTTGCCACCGTCCGCCGATCTCGACACACGCATTCGTCAGACGACCGCCACGGGGTATCTGATGGTAGGCCCGAAGGCCCTTGCCGAAACCGACAAGGAACAGTCGCGACTCGACATTGTGGATGACCAAATCGACGTGACGGGCCGAGCGTTCCTGGGTCTGACCGTGGCCTGCGCTCGCTGTCACGACCATAAGTTCGATGCGGTCCGAACGGTCGACTACTACGCACTGGCCGGCATTTTTCGGAGCACTGAACCGTTTAAAGACGAGGCACGCAACTCGTCCATGTGGTGGGAATTCCCATTGTTTCAGGCACCCAGCGAAAAGCCGTTCATGGTGATGGCCCCTAAGGAGACAAAGCCCCGCAACCTGCGAGTCCATTTGCGCGGCAATCGATTCACCCTGGGACAAGTCGTACCTCGCGGCTTTTTGCAAGTTGTCTCGCCAAACTTACCCTCCATTGACGTTGCACGCAGTGGTCGCTTGGAGCTGGCCCGATGGATCGCCAGCAAAGACAATCCCCTGACCGCTCGCGTGATGGTCAACCGGATCTGGCAGCATCACTTTGGCCGAGGTCTGGTCGCGACCAGTGACAACTTCGGGATCCGCGGCGATCGACCGTCGCATCCCGAGCTGCTCGATTGGCTGGCCACCCGGTTTATCGAGAGTGGCTGGAAAATGAAAAGTCTGCATCGGTCGATCGTGCTTTCAAATACCTATCAGCAGCAATGTCGGTCGACATCCTCGTCTCAATCCGATCCCGACAACCAGTGGTTTTCGCGGGCCGCTCGCCGCAGGCTCTCGGCGGAGGAATTGCGCGATGCGGTACTCGCAGTCAGTGGAAAACTGGACCGCCAGGCCGGCACGGACGAAGGTGCCGTGATCCTGTGGAAGGAAGCGGAGGTTCAGGATGAGAAACGCGGCTTCGCGCCCAACCGAATGCAAGCCGACAATCCGTTCTACACCATGTTCACCAAGCGCAGCATCTATTTACCCGTCGTCCGTAACATCCTGCCCGACGTGCTCGCCCTTTTCGACGCTGCGGATCCGAACGGAGTTACCGCAATTCGAAACGACACCACCGTCCCATCGCAGGCCCTGTTCTTGCTCAATAGCCCATTCGTACGCGAACAGTCCCGTCACTTTGCCGACCGGCTATTGTCAGACGACAAGATAGCGGACGAGCAAAGAGTTCATCGCGCCCATGAACTCGCATTTGGTCGACGAGCGGACGCAAGTGAGCTAGCGCAAGCCAGTGCCTTCGTCCACGCCTACATAACCGCCGGAGCGACCCTTACGCGACCGGAAACAGAGCGGCGAGTGATTGCCTGGCAAAGCTATTGCCAATCCTTGTTTTGCCAGAATGAATTCTTGTATCTGGAATGAACATCCCGTGGTAATGTGGCTATTCCAAAATGGTGGATATGTTGACAGGGTGCCATCTGGCAGTCGCCGGAGTGGGTTTGGATTACACATGACGGGTCTGTCGGCGGCGAGCCAGTGCTGAACAATTTTAAGCCTTCTGGTTCGATCCCGCTAACGCTATTCTGCACTGGCTTGCCGCCGAAAAAATTGTTTGCGGACATAAGCAAACGCCGGCGGTTGCCAGTGGCACTCAATACCCGAATACCATTGGAGAATTTCACAAGGAAAGATCCATGAATGCGACGCCGACCGCTATGAATCGTCGCCAAGCGCTCCAGCAGGCTGCATGTGGATTCGGTCATGTGGCACTGCTGGGATTGTTAACGTCGCAGGCTCGCGCCGAAGCAACTGCTCAGAATCCGCTCGCGACGAGGCAGCCGCATTTTGAAGCGCGTGCCAAACGGGTTATTTTTCTGTTTATGCACGGCGGGGTGTCGCACGTTGATTCGTTCGATCCTAAACCGAAGCTCGCCGAGATGAACGGTCAGCCGTTGCCGATTGCGAAGCCGAAGTTCGAGTTCGCGCCGACGGGAAATCTGCTGGCGTCGCCCTGGACGTTCGCCAAACATGGACAGAGCGGCACCGACGTTAGTGAACTGTTTCCAGAGATCGCCTCGGTGATTGACAATGTCTGTGTCATTCGATCGATGAACGGCGGTGACCAGGTTTCGCACGGTCCGGCGCTGCTCAACCTCAACACCGGGAGCGGCGTGTTCGCGCGGCCTAGTCTAGGCGCGTGGACCCTTTTCGGACTTGGCACGGACAACCAGAACCTGCCCGGTTTCATCAGTCTCAGTCCGTCGTTGTATCACGGCGGGACACAGAACTATGGTTCGGCGTTTCTTCCCGCCAGTTTCCAAGGGACACGCATTGGAGACGGCAGCGGCTACACGCCGTTTTACAGCCTTGTCTACGCCCTCGTGCCAGGTACCAAGTTTTTCCGGGCGCCTAGCACCATGCTCTACATCGTGTCCTTTGCGTTTGCCTGTCTCGCCGCCTTTGGCACCGAGCGGCTGCTGCGAGGCCGGGTTGCACGATCGTACCTCGTCGTCGCGGCGGCGTTCATCGCGCTGTTGGGCGTTATGGGCGCCTCCGGCATGTTGACCAATAGCGCGCTCGCCATTGGGGGATCGGACCGAGCCGAGTTCATTCTGGCAAACGAACCGGCCCTCAGGGCCGGTGCCGTTCGTATGATGCTGTTTGGCCTGATGGCGTGCCTTGCC
>JANNPR010000122.1:0-3499 GCA_031400345.1 Planctomycetota bacterium
GTAGAGTTTTCTTTGCCCGGCCGAGTACCTGCATCCCATCGAGGTCGTTCATCACTAGGTCCGTGACTACAATCTCGAACGTCTCTTGATCAATGTATTTCGCGCCTTCGGGCCCAGACGTGGCAACGGTACAATGATAGCCGACTCGTTCGAGGCTTTCGGACATTGCCCGAGCATGAGCGGGATCGTTGTCCACGATCAAGATGCGAATTCCAGGTAAAGGCGCTCCAGGTGAGTCCGTTTTTGCTGCATCCATCATATGGCCGATGATACTGAAAGCGAGCCACCGCCACCAGTAGCTTTGTATTAGGCACACTCCGTGTGCCGTATGCATACGGCACACGGAGTGTGCCTACTACAACTAGGGACATGCCACCCGAAACGCTATAAAACGTTTGGACCGCTCCACCGTCGTGATGCTGTGACGGTGCAGCAAAAACTCCACTTACCTGATCGCTATGTCCAAAATCCAAATCCGCGCGATGCAAGTCGACGACATTGAATTCGGAATGCAGCTTAAGAATGCCGCCGGCTGGAATCAACTGAAGCGCGATTGGCAACGGCTGTTGGCCTTTGATCCTGCGGGATGCTTCGTGGCCGCATGGGACGAACAAGACGTTGGCACTGTAGCGACCTCCGTATTTGGACAAGCGGCCTGGATCAGCATGATGTTGGTCGCTGCCGAGTTTCGTGGACGCGGAGTGGGACGAGCATTGATGGGGCGCGCACTTGAAGAACTCGCATCGCGCGAGGTCACAACAATCCGATTGGACGCTACGCCGGCCGGGCAGGTGCTCTACGAAGGTCTGGGATTCAAACCGGACTTTGAATTGTCAAGGTATTGCGGAATCGCCGGAGAAACCCGCGATGAGGCCCACAACGATACGGGACGCGTAACCGCTATGAATGAAGCCGACCTACCTCAGGTCACTCGATTGGACTTCGACGCTACTGGTATCCATCGCGAGAAATTATTGAAGGCACTGTGG
Source organism: Planctomycetota bacterium (assembly GCA_031400345.1). Lineage (GTDB taxonomy): Bacteria > Planctomycetota > Planctomycetia > Pirellulales > Pirellulaceae > JANNPR01. The sequence goes on from JANNPR010000122.1 coordinate 990, forward strand.
CGAGAACGGCCCGCAGAAGCGCGAATCGCAGGAAATCCTGGGACCCCGTGTGCCTTTGCGTTATCTCGCGAGGGCGCGAACGGAACATTGCTGGGTCCCTGCATTGGTACTGCGCCAGATGCTGCTGCATTGTTTAGAGAGGCGTTGTTACGTCATGAAAACGAAACTGTGATTGTCGACATTCCGATGATGCACTCCCCGGCGTGCGAGATGGCAAGTCGTGCAGGCCTGGTGATCCAACGAAGACTAACCCGAATGACTCGCGGACCTCGCATCGCTGAAAACCCGCTCAACATTTGGGCCAGCTCGGGTCCAGAAAAAGGATGAAATAAGAGGTGAATCGACCTCAACCAACTCACGAACCGAACGGCGACCACCAGCCATCTAGTTGCTTGGACATTCGGACCACATCTTTGGGTTGTACGTCTGCTAAGTTGCGAGTCTCTAGTGGGTCCTGTACCAGATCGAACAGTTCAACGATCGCAGTCGGCTCGTTGGACGGGCTGGGAACAATCAACTTTAAGTTCCCGGAAATTGACCAGCGAAAACGGAGACTTGACGACGGCTGATCGATGTCCACGGCGTTATGAGTAAAACATTCGCCAAAAATGGACTCACGTTTTGATAACGCTTGATTGTCCAGCAAGTCAATTCCCGGCAGTTCCGCTTCCAGGGGTAGGCCCACGGCCGCTAGTACAGTAGGAACGAGGTCGATGCTGCTTGCCAGGTGTTGGTTTTCACCCGGGGCGATGGTTGCGGGACTTCGCAACATAATAAGTGTTCGCAGTCCACCGTCGTACGGTGACTGTTTTGAACGCGGCCCGTAGCGATCGCGATCCGGGTCTTGGATCCAGCCGTTATCGGCGATGTAAACGACAAGCGTATTCTCGTTCAGCCCTTTGCGTTGGAGAAACTCGAGCAGCTGAGCACAAGTTTCATCGAACCATTCGACCATTGCCCAGTATTTCGCAATCTCGAGCGTGCCCGCTTGATCTCGGTACTTCGCCAGCAACCGTTCCGGTGGATTGTGCGGACTGTGCGGAAGCATGGGGGCATACCAAACGAAAAACGGCTTTTCCGTCGCGACGGCTTGTTCGATGAAAGTGTAAATCGGCTGCATCGTGGTGCGGCCGATTTCCAGCCCTTTGTCGCCGTGCCGGCCGCCGACACTCATACCATGCGTGAAGCCGCCTCGATGAAAGTCACCTTCCCACCACTTGCCGGTTTGAAGGCTGACATACCCAATATCCGACAATCTGGCCGGCAAGGTCGATACACGGTCGATATTTGCAATCATGGCTTGCCGCTGAGCCAGAAAAGTCGCATCCCCGTTGGCATCGGCCCCGCGCTTCCCGACAGGTAAAGGCGGGTCGTTGCTGGTGATTTTATGTTGATGTGGATACAGTCCGGTTAACATGCTGGCCAAACTTGCGCGGCACAAGCTCGACGGAACGTAGCCTCTGCGAAACACCAAACTGTCTCGCGCTAACTGGTCCAAGGTTGGCGTCTGAATTGTCGCATGACCCATGAATCCATAGTCGGTCCAGCCGTGGTCATCGGAAACGATGAAAACAATGTTGGGAAGTTTTTTTGGTTCTGCAGCATTGAGGTCAGAAATACTTGGGATCGCCGTGCCGCTCATCAGTAACAGCCAGCCCCACCCCCAACACGAACAAAAACAACGTCGTAAATCGCTCAACATTTTCGAATTATCTTTGGCCATCGTAATTCTCGCCTGTAAACTAGCCAGACAAACTGGGAGGGTGGTGTGTTTCACTTGCCTGCACGGTTTGGACGAAGGGCCGAAACTTGTGACCAGCAGTATAGCTTGCGACACTTGTGGTTAAGGGAAATAGCTCGTGAGCAACTCGGTGACACCTTACAGAAACGGCAGGGGACAGCGGTTCGGCCGGTCGGTCGAGTGTTGCAATCAAAAGCGAACTAAGTTAGTTCTATTACATCGAAAAACAAAAACTGATTGGTAAGTCGAGTCTACTCAGACCTCGAGACAACGGGTTTCGATTGGGAAAACATTCGGGAAAGAGTCTGGATTCTGTCGAATTCAGCGACCAGAAAATTGAGTTCGGCCGAAGTCAGCTATCCAAAGGGATGACGCATGGCTCGTGAACGCGCGGCTAAACCGGAGCCGGTTCCAGAGAAGGAACCTACACCTACGGGTAAACGTATTTTACTTGTCGACGACGATCAAGAAATCATTGAGTCGCTACGTTATACCTTGGAGTCAAAAGGTTATCAGGTGCTCGTCGCCCGTGACGGTAACCAGGGGCTCGCAATGGCCGAAAAAGAGGATCCAGACTTAATGATTCTCGATATGATGATGCCTAAGCGGAGTGGATTTTTAGTGCTGGAAAAACTGCGACGCACTCGGCCTGTCCCTGTCCGCGTGATTATGATCACGGCCAATGAAGGGAGCCGGCACAAGGCCTACGCCGAGATGTTGGGAGTGGACGACTATATCCGTAAGCCCTTTGCCATGGATCGCCTGGTCG
>JANNPR010000191.1:0-1653 GCA_031400345.1 Planctomycetota bacterium
GGAACAACCGCAATTTTGGCACCCCCTTGTAAACATGTGACGTTGGTTGCGTCTATTTTGAAATGGTGGTTAGATGACAGTGTGCCACTTGGCCGCCGCCGGAGTTGACGTGGATTACACCTGACGGGCCATTCGGCGGCAAGCCAGTGTTGGAACGGTTGAACCACAGAGGGCACAGCGCGGCCTGTGGCCGCAGCGAAAATGTGTTCAATAGAATTTCGTCGAGGTCGAGTACAACAATCGGAAATGCGAATCACGAAAACACGAAAGACGAAAACGCGAATTAATAAAGAAGGTTGTCAGGGACGCGAAATCGACGCGATTGTTGGGAGCAATTCTCGAAGCATTCGTGTCGATCCAAGTGACTCTGGGATCTGGATTCTCCGAGAGCGTTTGTCGAAATAACTGCTCCTCAACGGCAGTGCCGCAATCATGATCACCAGGTCGATCGTTCCTACATGCGGCCATTTCGTCTTTCGTGTTTTCGTGATTCGCATTGGATCTCGTCGAACACCAATTCTTCCACTCACCCTCTTACTGGCGATTGCCACTTTTGCGGCAAGGCACTTTCGAAGCCACGCGGATCATAGGATAATGTGGTTCGCCGATTGAGCCACAAGCTTCCGTCCTATTGTTGCGATCCCAATAAGCCGCTATTTCAGAGAGAAGCCCATGCCAATTCCCTTCACCTGTCCTCACTGCGGTGCTTTCTCAAACGTCGGTGACCAGTTTGCCGGTAAGAGTGGTCCGTGTGCCAAGTGCGGTATGACGATCACGGTTCCCTCTCCTGGATCCAAACCGGAGTTCATGTCGGCGCCGGTGGTGCCCAAATCGGGCGCGGGGACAGGGGCTACAGTTGCCATCGTGGCCATTGTGTTGTCCGTATTTTGTTTAGGAGGCGGGGGGATTCTCGTTGCACTACTGCTTCCCGCCGTTCAAGCAGCACGTGAGGCGGCTCGCCGTATGCAATGCTCCAATAACATGAAGCAAATTGGACTGGCGCTGCACAACTACCATGATACGTACAAATCATTTCCCAGCGTCTTCATTCCGGACGCAGATGGGAAACCCATGCATAGTTGGCGCGTCGCATTACTGCCGTACATAGAAAGTAGCCCTCTCTATGATCAATACGATTTCAACAAGCCCTGGAATAGTCCGGAGAACCAGGCATTGTCGCGTGTGAGAATGGCCTTCTATTCCTGTCCGAGTGACCCAAAGTCTCAAACGGCCACAACAACATCCTATATGGCCGTAGCTGGGGCAGGATTGGGGTTTGAAAACGGTAAGTTCTTAAAACTTCCTGATTTTACCGACGGCACTGCGAATACGATTTTGGTCGTCGAGGTAAATGGTTCAACCGTCAATTGGCTGGAACCGACGGACCTGACAGTGGATGAATTCATCGCGAGACTGAACGCTCCTCCCACAGGTGGCCATCCTGGGGGCATAAACGTACTTTTTGCCGACGGCTCAGTACGTTTCATTGCGCAGATGACTCCGCCCGCGGTTCTCAAGTCACTTGTGACTCGTTCCGGAGGGGAAATGAACACCGGCGGATACTGACGCAAGGAAGTCAACATGTCGGGCATTTCGGAGGTAAACAGGCAGCCGTTTCTCCGCGGGATTGGCTGTTGTGAGCACAACCTCTAC
>JANNPR010000211.1:0-6153 GCA_031400345.1 Planctomycetota bacterium
CCATCGGGATTGGCGACGGTAACGACATTGGTTCAGCGGGCGAGGGGCGCAGCGCGTCTGTGGGATAGCAGATGAGTTTCTCGCCACCCTGGCAAGCAGGATGGCGTGTGGGGCGAAGTTGTGCACAGGCCGTTAAACCACCCGGGCAAGCCGGTTGGCGAATGTCTATTTTGCCTCCCACCCCGCCCGGTATTCCCGACTCAGGTATTTGCTGAGGTCGGGTTGCTTTGGAAATGACATGGTGTCAGGGTCCCATGCCAATTCTTTGCCAGAGCGAATTGCAATATTTCCAAGTAGACAGGATTCCGTAAGTAACGAACCGAATTCGAACGGACTGCTTGTCTTTCCGGCCCCGCGGCAAGCTTGGATCCACTCCTGGTGGTGATCATCAGTGCCACTTGTGCGAACCGCTGGCGGCGTGAACCGATCTTCTTTGTCACGAGGTAGTACCGTGGGTTGGCCGCCGAGTTCGGGGGCAAACAGCCGGGCCCGTTCGGTCAAGAACATCACACCGTTCGATGGTAAGCGTTTGACGGAGGTAATTTCTGCTGTGGGTTGTTTGCCGCCGTCGTACCAGTGGAGTCGCACAGGCGGCTGGCCGTTTCGAGCTGGAAAATCGAAGTGAACGATGCTCCATTCCGGTGCTGATTCCTCCGTGCCGCCTCCGCTTTCAGCACGGATCCTTCGCGGATAAGAAAGCTGCAGTCCCCAAAAGACGGGATCCAGCAAATGAGGACCCATGTCCGCCAGCGCTCCGCCGCCGAAATCCCACCAACCCCGCCAGCCAAACGGATGATAGGAAGGATGGTAGGAACGTTCTGGAGCCGGACCCAGCCAAAGATCCCAATCTAATTCTTTTGGTATTGCAAACGACTCCTGAGGTCGAGCCACCGCTTGGTCCCATGTGGGGCGGTTAGTCCAGGCGTGTACCTCTCGCACCGGGCCGAGGATGTCACTTTGAAGCCAGTCGACCACTCTTCGGTAACCCGCGCTGCTGTGATGTTGGTTTCCCATTTGCGTAACCACACCTTGCCGGCGAGCTTCACTTGTTAGAGCACGCACTTCCGAAATGGAATGTGCCAACGGCTTTTCGCAGTAGACATGAACGCCCTTTTTCAGTGCCCCCAACGTCGCATGATAGTGCGAGTGATCGGGAGTACTAATGACGACCCCATCTACGTCAACCTTTTCCAGGAGCTCGCGATAATCGCGGTACGTGGCTGCCTGTGGAAAACGTTCGTGGGCTTGAGCCAGATAGCGTTCGTCCACGTCGCAGAGTGCCACAACGTGTTCCGCAGCAACGGCCGATAAGTTATCCAGACCACGATTGCCCACGCCAATTGCCGCCAATCGAAGCCGTTCGCGAGCCAGCGATTTGGCGATTGTTTGTCGGCCAAAATCCAGACTACTTGCCCCGCATAAGGCACCAGCCAGGCGTCCTAAGAATGTTCGGCGCGTCATCGCTGGGGCTCTCACCGGGCATCCCGGGCTTTGGACGTAGCGTTTCATGGGCTATGCTCAGAGGATCATCGACAGCTACCCCGACGCGCAGCCCAGGTCTTTACCCAGACCACGCTGTTCCGCGGGTTAATGTACAACCTTCAACTAACCGGACTAAGGCGTTTGGTTTTGCAAAACAACGACTCTCCCGCCACGCTCGAATCCTGTCTGCAAGACTGTGGAATCGAAATGTCGGCGGAAAACAAAATACGATTGGGCCAGTACTGCGGTTTGCTCTGGGAGTGGAACGGGAAGCTGAATCTCACGCGACATACTACTTTCGAAAAATTCGTGACGCGCGATGTCGTCGACACTTTAGCATTAGCCAACCTCATTGAGCAGGGCGAATCGGTTATGGACATCGGCAGCGGCGGCGGTGTACCCGGTCTTTCGTTAGCCCTGGTACGCCCAGACCTAAAAGTTGTCCTAACCGAGCCTATGGGAAAAAAGGCTCGTGTCCTTCAGGATATGGTCCAACGGCTGGGCATCCAGGTTGAGGTTTGTAATCAGCGTGCCGAAGAGGTCGTCGCTAAAAGAAGATTCGATGTCGTGACCGCCCGGGCAGTGGGGCCGCTGTGGCAGATACTGCGGTGGTTTCAACATAATTGGGACCATATCGGTCGTCTTCTGGTGATCAAAGGTCCCCGTTGGGTCGAAGAGCGTGGAGAGGCACGTCATCGCGGATTGCTGAAACCGCTCGAACTACGTGTCGCCGCCAATTATCCCATGCCGGCAACCGAGTCTGAAAGTGTGATATTGAAGCTTTGGTCCAAGGATCCAGCCACAACTGAATCCTGAACAGAGCCTCGCTTTATTTTATAATCGTTAGCCCCATCCTGATTGTTCCACCGATGACCAAGCCTACCACTGAAGAGAAGCCTTCTACCGCTCCCGCAGGCCCAGCTGCTCCACGTCGAACTAACCCGACGATGTTAATGCTCACGGGGTTCTTGCTGTTGTTTGTGGCAATGATTTATTTCACGCGACCGGAGAAGCGGTCCGATTTGGCTTTTGATGCATTCCTCCGATTCGTGGAATCGCCGGAGACCCCCATCCGCTCCGTGCAGATCCGCGGAAACGTAGCTTATGGCGAATTTTTGGAACCTGTTCCGGATGAACCGCCTCGTCCCAACGAGAAAGGCGAACAAGAAACGCCTGTTGACCCAAAAACGAAGCAGCCCAAAAAACTGTACAAGCTATTTCGAGTCCTCCTGCCGAAGAGCCAGGAATCGCTAAACCAGGTTGTGAATACCTTACGTGAGCACCGTATTCCCATCGAGATCGGCGAGGACACCGACAGCTCCGCCGTAGCGATGCTGTGGTTGGCGATACTGCTTCCGGTGATTTTGTTCGTTGTCATGCTGGTGACGCTACGACGAACGCGAGATCAGCTTATGGGCGGAGGGTTCTTGTCCGGTTTTAGCAAGAGCCCCGCCAAACGCTATGAGCCGGCGCAGCAATCCGTAACTTTTAAGGACGTTGCTGGGTTAGAAGGGGTCAAAGCCGATTTATTGGAGATCGTCGAGTTTCTTAAGAGTCCTGCGAAATTCCAGAAGCTCGGTGGACGCATACCCAAGGGCGTGCTACTAAACGGCCCGCCTGGAACTGGAAAGACGTTGCTGGCCCGAGCCGTCGCAGGTGAAGCTCAGGTGCCGTTCTATTCTGTTAACGGTTCCGAGTTCATTCAAATGTTCGTGGGAGTCGGCGCCAGTCGAGTACGTGATCTGTTTTCCATAGCCAAGGAGAGTTCGCCAGCGATAATTTTCATCGACGAAATCGACGCGGTCGGCCGGCAGCGAGGAGCGGGTTTGGGCGGGGGTCACGATGAACGTGAACAAACCCTGAACCAAATTCTCAGCGAAATGGACGGGTTCGCTCAAACCGATTCGGTGATCATCATGGCAGCCACGAACCGGCCGGATGTCCTCGACCCCGCTCTGCTGCGACCTGGCCGCTTCGACCGGCTTATTACCGTCGGTCGGCCCACGCAGAAAGGACGCATCGAGATTTTCAAAGTGCATGTACGTGATGTGCCCTTAGCCGACGATGTGGATCTTGCGAGATTGGCGGCCGGTGCAATCGGACTCACGGGTGCTGATATACGCAACATTGTCAACGAAGCCGCTCTTTGGGCAGCACGCCACGATAAGACTCAGGTGGATATGTCCGACTTCGAGTACGCGCGGGATAAAGTCATCATTGGCGCCAAACGAGAAGAAGTTTTATCCGAAGAAGAAAAAAAGCGCACCGCCTATCATGAAGGCGGCCATACACTCGCCGCCTGGTTCTTGCCGGGGGCCGATCCTGTGCATAAGGTGACCGTGATTCCTCGCGGCCGGACATTGGGTGCAACGCATACCATGCCCATCGAAGATCGCCTCAACATGTCGGAAAGTCAGCTGTTTGATCAATTAATCGTTCTCTTGGCGGGACGTGCCGCCGAAAGATTGGTGTTCAAAGAATCGTCTGTCGGAGCCGAAAACGATCTCGAACGGGCCACACGATTGGCTCGACACATGGTAGCTCATTGGGGTATGAGCGAAAAAGTCGGACCAGTCAGCTATAAAATATCGGACGACGATCCGTTTCTGGGACGCGAAATGCACCAGCAACGCCAATTCAGCGAACGCATGATGGAACAAATCGATAGCGAAGTTACCAGGATCTTGCACACAGCGGCCGAGCGGGCGGAATCTCTCATCTCCGGACATCGTCAGGCGCTCGACACACTTGTAACCGAGCTGATCCGAAAAGAAGAGCTCGATGAAAAGGAAATCTCGCAACTTATCGGTTCCTCGGCGCGCGTCAGTCAAAATGGCGAACGCGAGGCTGTTTAAAGACGCTGTTTAATGACATAGAAACTCAAGGCATTCGCCTAATGCCGCGCAAGCAAGATAAAAACAAGTTTCGCACCGAGTTTCGCAAGGATCATGAATCGCGAACTCGTCACAAAGACCTGGAAAATGAGTTTCAGCAAGGGCGACTAAACGAAGATCAACTACAGCGTACGGAGCGAGTCAGCGGGAAAGGAGACCTGTCTCGCAAACGAACCGTATTCGGATCGAAGTCGGACATCGGCAATGCCGGTTTTGATGTGGTTCTGGATGTCGATTTGAATACGTGCAGGGCCGGCCGCGTGCTCAGCTCTCACGGGCTATCCAGTACCGTACATGGCGACGACGGTCAAACCTACCATTGCGCAACGCGTCGCTTGTTAAAAACGCTTAACACCGACCAACGCCATGTCGTGGCGGCCGGCGATCGTATCCTGTTCCGAATCGAGCGCGGCAATGAAGGAATGATCGAGCGAATCGAGCCGCGACATGGAGTACTCTGCCGCGATAGCAAGGGTCGTAAGCAGGTAATCGTCGCCAATGTCGATCAACTTCTGATCGTCGCCAGTGCCGCGGAACCGTACCTCAAGCCCAACTTGATCGATCGCTTCCTAGTAGCCGCCGAGCAAGCGCGCATCACTCCAGTCATCTGCATCAACAAAGTGGATCTGATCGATCCCGCCGAGCTCCAGCCGCTGGTAGGTGTCTACAGCCAAATGGGATATGAAGTTTTATTGCTATCGGCCCTGACCGGATTTGGTGTCGAGCGGCTACAACAACTATCACGCGGCAAAGAAAGCGCAATCGCGGGACAAAGCGGAGTTGGCAAGTCATCCCTATTAAATGCCATCGAACCAGGTTTATATCTAAAAGTTAATGAAGTCAGCGAAGAAAACCAGAAAGGGAAACATACGACGACTGTCGCCCAGCTTATTCCCTTAGCAATGGGCGGATTCGTCGTCGATACACCAGGGATCCGACAATTCCAATTGTGGGACGTGATACCGGCCGAAGTCGCCGGACTATTTCGGGATATCCGGCCCATCGCGAACCATTGTCGATTTCCGGACTGCACCCACGTCCATGAAGCACTCTGTGCCGTCAAAAACGCTGTCGCCGATGGGCATCTGGACGCTCGGCGATACGAAAGCTATTGCCGCTTGTTCGCCGGAGAGTTCGCTACTTGAGTGGTCAGAGGTCAGTGGTTAGTGGACAGTGGTCAGTGGTCAGTGGTCAGGGGGAGAAGTTGTCGTGGCGCTCACCCATCTTGTAAGCCTCCACGCACGGCGTTAATAGCCGCTCATAATCTCTCCACTAACCACCAACCACTACCCCAAACCCCTCTTACGCGGACTTGTCGCCCTTTTCTCCGTTCGCGGGGTTCAGGCCAGGCACGTCGTTCAGCGATGGTTTCTGAATCTTGTCCGCGTCGGTAGGTTCGGACTTCTCAGCTGGTGTCGGGTCAGTCGGCGTAACCTCCATCAACGGTTTCGTGGCGGCACTACTGGTCGGTTTGGAGGATGACTCGGCTTTGCTGCCCGACTGCCCATTCTTCAACACCGAGCCTCCTTCGGTACTTTGCTTTTCTGTTTCGATCTTGGCCTCCGTAGGAACCCTCATTGTGTTTGTCGGAGGTTGTGCGGGAGCTGTTGGGGCCGTCGGATAGTCGCAGCTAGTCGAGGGTGGGTAATAGGCCGTAACTCCACAACCACCGCACTCCGCGACCGGAACTCGCAAGGCAACCGTTTTCGGCACCATTCGAGTCGTCTGGAAAGGCACCCATTTGGAGACCGTGTGCTGCGTTGGCACCGACTTCACC
>JANNPR010000213.1:0-2038 GCA_031400345.1 Planctomycetota bacterium
GCTTGATGTAGTAGGCACACACCGTGTGCCGTAACGGCACACGGAGTGTGCCTACTACAACGGGGTGGCACGTCCCAGACGAAGCTAAATCTCACCTTCCGATACAGTACAAAAACTTATTCGACCGCGAGTAAATTCGACCGCGCGCCGGGGCAAGTGACGCACGAAATAGCTCGTCCGCACCCGGCTTCAACAAGTTTCTCTCAACGATTTTCAGCGTGGGACCAGGTTCGATGACAACGGTCTCACCGTCTTCGCTTTGGAACAGAACAAGTCCACCAATAGCGATCGGCGAACTGCTGATCTTGCCAGTGAGTCGCCCCTTCCAAATTTCTTTGCCTGTCTGAGCCGAATAGCATGACCCAACACCATTCAGACCTGACACGACTACGAAGTCTCCCACAACGATAGGTGAGGGAAGGTCACGACCACTTCGGCGTGGCGTCGCCCAAACCACTTCCGGCTGCCCCCCGCCAGTTTGAGGCCGAATAGCATGCATATCGCCATCCAACCCGCAAACGACGAAAAGCAAACCGGCACCCGGTGTCACGGTTGGTTCCCCACGCCCATTGGAATTCTTGACGAACCAGAGTTCTTCTCCCGTCGGAGGATCGTATGCCGTTACTCCGGTGTGGCCGTTGAGCACGATCACGTCGCGTCCACCCTGTTGCAAGACAATGGGAGTGCTCCACCCGCGATTATTAGGTCGTGGTCGCCGCCACGCACTTTTTCCTGACTTGCGATCGAAAGCCTCGATAAAAGCGTCTTTGTCGCTGTCACCGTTTTGAATCACCAAATCGCCGACGAGCACGGGGCAGGCTGCGGTGCCCCAGGGGGACTCGAACTTCCCCAAATCTCGAGACCAAAGGTGCTTGCCGTCGAGATCATAGGCGTGCAATCCGCCGTTACCAAAAAAAGCCACAACCACTTCGCCATCGGTTGCTGTTGTAGCTGACGCCCATCCGTTCATGTCATGAGATGCCTCGGGCTCACCCGTCCAGGCGATGTGTTCCCAAAGGACCTTACCGTCTCGAGTGTCCACGCAAAACACCATTCGTTGCCGCCCGTTGTCGAGTGCCGTCGTTAAGAAAATGCGATCGCCCCAAAGAACCGGCGAAGACTGCCCCGTCCCCTTCAACGGGGTCTTCCAAAGAACGGACTCCATATTCCACTGGGTCGGCAAATCGGTCTCCGTTGAGTGACCGTCGCATTTTGGTCCGCGCCAACGCGGCCAATTTGTCTCAACGCCCAAAATCGCGTCCGACATCCAACAGAACAAAATCAGGAAACTCAAACTCAGCAATTTCACACGACCTGGCATGCAGCACCTCGATTTGTTGGTTAGGATTGGAATCCTACTCTACGCGGAATTCAATTCCAAACCCACAAATCGGCGGGTCTGCCGATGTGCTGATCGGTCGGATCGAAAACATAGTAGTCCATAAGTGTCAAGCATGCGGATCAGTCGCGTTTCACAAAAGATGGGCGGCGAGTGTGCCACTGGCCGCCGCCGAAGTCGGCTATGATGTCCAGCAAAGATTAATTCGGCGGCAAGCCAGTGCTGGACAACGACAAATTATTAGAAGGACAGTTACATGAAGACGAACGCCCTATTGTTGTTCATCGCCCTATCGCTAGTAATGGACCAATCTTTCGCCTTAGAAAAGGAATGGAAACGGCACGTCGTCTACGAAGGACTCCATACGAACACAGCCGTCGGAGGTGACTTCACAGGCGACGGCAAAATGGACGTGATTTGCAACAGCGGGACTAAGACGCGGCTGTTCGTCGCCCCAGACTGGAAGGAGGTTGAAATCGCCGCCAACCCGGATCACGACTTTATCCATAGCGAATCGTTCGATGCGGATGGAGACGGCGACCTTGATTTTATCGGTGCACGGTACAGTCCTGGGTTGATCGTCTGGCTTGAGCAGCCGAAGCAGCCATTGACAGAACAGTGGAAACTGCACTTAGTGGACGATCAAGTGAATGGAATTCATGGGCTCCTTGCCGCTGACATGGATCGTGACGGAAAGCT
>JANNPR010000245.1:0-2218 GCA_031400345.1 Planctomycetota bacterium
CCTCAATTTCTGTTGCTGAGCACTCAGGGAGGTTTGCGGGCGCCTGACGGTACTCCTATTGCTTTGGGGTACCACACCGGTCATTGGGAAGTTGGCCTGTTGGTTCAAGCGGCCGCTCGGGAGATTAAGGCGGCTGGCGGGGTGCCATTTGCCGCCTACTGCAGCGATCCCTGCGATGGACGAACGCAGGGAACGACCGGAATGTTTGATAGCTTGCCCTACCGCAATGACGCGGCAACTGTTTTGCGTCGTCTCATTCGTTCGCTTCCCCAGCGACTAGGCGTTTTAGGAGTTGCCACATGCGACAAAGGACTGCCGGCGATGATGATGGCTTTGGCAGGCTGTGGAGATTTACCTTGCGTCTTAGTACCCGGAGGTGTGACGCTACCGCCTACCAAAGGAGAAGACGCCGGAAAAGTCCAATCCATTGGTGCGCGCTACGTCCAAGGAGAGATGAGTCTGGACGAAGCCGCCTTAGCCGGTTGTGCCGCCTGCGCATCACCGGGTGGTGGCTGTCAATTCCTGGGTACCGCAGCTACCTCACAAGTTGTTGCCGAGGCGCTCGGATTATCTTTGCCACACACGGCACTGGCCCCGAGCGGCCAGCCCATTTGGCTAGATGCCGCGGTACGCAGCGCGCAGTCGTTGCTGATCATGGCCGACCGTGGCCTGCGTTTGCGAGACATTCTTACCGATGGATCGATTCATAATGCCATGGCCGTTCACGCGGCTTGCGGAGGCTCGACCAATTTATTGCTGCACATTCCCGCAATAGCGTTCACCGCCGGCTTGAGACGGCCTACGGTTGATGACTGGAATGCGGTAAATCGGAAAATTCCGCGCTTCGTGGACGTGCTTCCTAACGGTCCCAAGAATCATCCTACGGTACAGCTTTTCCTTGCGGGCGGCGTGCCAGAGGTGATGTTGCATTTGCGCGAGTTGGGCGTACTTGATCTCGACGTTCTCACCGCAACGGGAGATTCGCTGGGATTGGTATTGCAATGGTGGGAAAAGTCCGACCGCCGCCAACGCGTTCGCCAGCTGCTTCGTGACCTAGATGGGGTCGATCCGGATGACGTTATCATTCCTCCCGCCGAAGCCCAGCGACGGGGAATGACGAGCACGGTTTGCTTTCCGGTGGGCAATATCTGTCCCGAAGGATCCGTGATCAAGGCTACGTCGATCGATCCTGCGGTGGTTGATGCCGACGGAGTGTATCGCAAAGTTGGACCGGCCCGGGTTTTCACGACGGAACGTGCGGCAATTGCTGCGATAAAGGGACAGACCGACGCACCCGTTCGTGCAGGCGACGTGCTGGTTCTCATGGGCCGAGGCCCGCTTGGATCGGGCATGGAAGAGACCTATCAAATCACGTCGGCTTTAAAATTTCTAAAATGGGGACGAGACGTGGCTGTGGTGACGGATGCGCGTTTTTCGGGAGTTAGCACCGGCGCCTGTATCGGACACGTGGGTCCCGAAGCATTAGCGGGCGGACCAGTCAGCAAGCTGCGAGATGGCGACCGAATCGCAATTGAGATCGATCGCAAGAATCTGACCGGCAGCGTCAACATGATCGGTCATGGAGACTCCACAGTTAATCCAGATGAGGGAGCCCGACTACTTGCCGCTCGCCTACCTCATCCAGATTTGAAACCCGATCCACAGCTCCCGAGCGATACGCGGTTGTGGGCGGCCTTGCAGCGAGTCGGGGGCGGCACCTGGGCAGGTTGCGTCTATGACGTAGATCGAATCGTGGAAACACTCGAAGCCGGCACAAAGACACTGGGATCATCAAAACGATAAAGGCCTGTTCGATGGTGGACGGCACTCGGAATTGCCTCTACTTAGGTACGCTTCTTCACCAGTTGTGGCCAATACCCCCATAGTACTCCGACGGCCAAGCCAACTCCGTGCGCTACGTTGGCTACCGGCATTAACTTAGCCAAGCCTAAGAAGAACCAGATGATGAATAGAGCCGAGTTAAGTCGGTCGATGGAAATCCCGCTGGCTGGCTCGAAGGTTGATTTCATCCAGACATATCCGAAAAGGGCGTAGCCAACTCCGGAAAACCCTAGGAAGTACGGAGTATCGATTGTGGCTTGAGCCACATTAGAAACGATGGCACTCACGAGTACGAGGTAAAGGTAAGTGAGTGTCCCCTTCTTATTTTCAATTTGCGATCCCAGAACCCACGCCCAATAGACGTTGAACACCAGAT
>JANNPR010000558.1:0-1095 GCA_031400345.1 Planctomycetota bacterium
TGTGCGCTCAAGCCGCACGCTCGCCGATCCGGCAGCGTCCGCCTCCGGCATGCTTGCGAAATCACTTTCCGGCACCTGGTATGTCTTGCCGCCAGGAAAACACTTTCAACGCAAAGTCTCCGTTCCACAAACGGGTTTCAACCGCAACACGTCCATCTTACTATCTGACTCGCGTCATCTTGAAATTACCTTTGCCGTCCGTAATGAAATCGATATGGGCCGAATTCCTGGCGTGTTGAGCGACGTAATCATCGGCGAAAACGCTGGTCATTTCGTATCCGAGTCGGTGCAGAAATTCGAACAGTTTATTTTCTCATTCGTAAACCATTCGGCCTCCCACACTTCAAGCAAAAGGGGAGGGAAGTTGCTGCTCTCCAAAAGGTCGACGCTACCGGCAAGAACATTAAGATCAAAACCCTCGACGTCGATCTTGATCAAGCATGGCGCCTTGGGGAACTTGATGCTGTCCAATCTGGATATCGGCGTTTCCATTGACACGCCGTTTTGTTGCAGGACCACAGAGTTTGTCCTGTTTCTGATGTCGTCTACCAATGAAAAGCCACCGATGTTGTTTGTCTTTTCGTAATCCAGTGGGGGTACGGTTATCAATCCGTCGGTATCGCCAATTGCCATGCAAAAGGCAAATACATTGTCCAGGCTATTCAAAAATATGTTCCCGCATAATTGATAGTAGACGATGCGTTGGGGCTCATATGCATAGATAATTCCCTTAAATGCCTCGATTTTCTTGGCCAGTGGAATTGCGTACGCGCCCAGATTGGCACCGATATCTAAGATTAGGGGTGTATCAACTCCGTGTGAGAAAAGTGCTGATTAAAACTAAATGACTCTCCCACGTCCCTCGTTGGCTAAGATGCCTGCTAATGGCGTCATTGGTGGAAAACAACAAGTAGTCGGCATCCTTGCATCTAACCAGATTTGTTTTTGGTAACACCGAGGTCCTCTTTGCATACCCGAAAGCGTAAGCGTGGTTACTGAATGAGCGCGAGTCCTGGGTCCTTGATGACTTTTCTGCGGCTGAATGCCGTCTGGGATTCATTGTCGAAAGGCTGGTGGCGAAAGACAAGGACGGCG
>JANNPR010000309.1:0-2651 GCA_031400345.1 Planctomycetota bacterium
TGCTTTCCAAACCAGATCAATTCAACGACAATCGACCTCCGGGCCGTGAACGATTACCGTCGTTCCCAAGCTCAATGAGCTAACCGCCAACACCCCGTCCCTCGTAGTGGAGGCTGACACCAAGCGCGTCAGCAGCACCACCGTCAACGGTCTGCTCATCCATCGCCTTCCCATCGTTGTTACATTCAAACCCGACGAATCCATGCTCGGTGTTCCGCTGATGTTGCGCGCTTCCGCGATCGTTGACGGAGTTCCCGCGTCGGCCGAACTACCGCTACGGTGGCGGCCGGAGCGGCAGTTTACGATGTCGCCTCAGCGCGCGATGTTGTCGCCTGGAGACCATGAATCCGACCCTCAGCCCGTCTCTATCATTCTCAAACGCAAGGATGACCGACCTTTCGAAATACGTGACGTGCGAATTAACAGCAAGTTAGTTTCAGCGACAGTTCTGCCGTCAAATAGCGACCGGCAAGCTGCCGTCGAAGTGCGCTGGACGGCAAAGAGCCCGTATCCAGAACGATTCGTGGCAACAATCGTAGTGATGACCGACAATCCTTTGGAGCCCCGCTTACTGATTCCTGTCGTGTTCGTGAGACCCGATGCCATAGCGAAAAACTGACGTTTGCAGACTTGGCTAATAGACTCTTCTTACATCCTTCATAAGGACGTAGCAATGAAATCCGCAATTTCTCGGGGTTTGGGCGTACTTGCTTTTTGTTTTGGAGCGATGCTGGTTACGTCGGCAACCTTGTCTCAATGGCCTCCCACAAAGGGCAAACTTGGCGAGTGCGACGGCGGCAAAGACTATGGGGTGGATGCTACGTGCTTCGAAAGCCCCTTTAACTGCTCTGGCACGACCGGATGCGTGACTTTGGATAATGCATATGCATGCCCGAACAATGCGTGCGGTGTCGGCGGCTGTCACCTTTTTAAAGGAACCGAGTTTGACAGCATGGGATACTGCATCTACAGAGAGGGGACTTCCAAAAAATGCACGCGGTGCGATTGGTTTGCCTGCGCATTCGGTGACTATT
Source organism: Planctomycetota bacterium (assembly GCA_031400345.1). Classification (GTDB taxonomy): domain Bacteria; phylum Planctomycetota; class Planctomycetia; order Pirellulales; family Pirellulaceae; genus JANNPR01. The sequence continues at coordinate 1,035 of JANNPR010000309.1, forward strand.
ACGCGGATTCGACGAACTGTGCGGCGGGAACCAATAAGAAATGTACTGGACTTCTCTGGTATGACGGGACGTGCGATGCACCCTTAGAAGAGTAGAATTCGCTGACATCCCGCTGAATTGTAGGAGAAACATCAAATGAGACTTAAACGTGTCTTTGCCGGTTTAACCAGTGCTGTTAAGGCCGCGATCCTCATTTCCATATTTCTCCCACGAATCGCCATCGCGGAAACGGAGGCCGAATCGCTGGAGGTCATCGCCCATGTCTACGCCGACAACCGGGAGAAGTTGCAATCGTTTACTTGCCGGTTCAAGGTAACGGAGGGAATCGCGCCGAGTGCGGCGGATGCACTCGCGGAAAAGTTTGATCCTATTAGCGTGCAAGATGGTTTGTGGATCGTTGATCGCGGCGACGTTCGCTACGAGTTGACTTGTGTCAAGGGAGGAACCACCCGCGCTGAGCTCTTGCGCAATCCGCCCGGCAAGACAGGCGCAAAGACTGCCGTGACCTCCGTGGACTGTGCGCCGCGTTTTGAACTGTTCTCGGCCAAACAGCAAATTCGGGCGAATGTTTCCGCGCTCCTCAATACCGCCAATCTCTACGAAAAGTCCTCTTCGGATGTCCTCGTGACGCCGGTTTCAATGGGTGCCATGGGGCCTGGGGAGATTTTCTCGCCTTTTCAAATGATCCGCGGGCACCAAGCGGGTTCACGGTACTGCAAGTACTTGGGAAAGTCAAACTTCAATGGCCGAATGGTTGATATGATTGAAATGAGCCTTCAGAAAGTTAAGGCAGGGGAAGTGACCATCGTCTGGTATGTCGACGTTGCCAACGGTGCCTGTCCTCTCAAGTGCGAGTTTGTTAATCAGGACGGTTCGATTCAACATGAAACGGTTTGCACAAAGGTGCGCCGCCTCGACAACGGCGCGTACCTCAGTGAACGCTCGGTGTTTTTGAGCCATTGGCCGAATGGTTGGAAGACGATTATTATTGAGCTCATTTCCATTGACCTGAATGCGCCGGCCAGAGAATCGTTCGCGATGACTTTGCCGGAACGCTGCAAAGTCCTCTGCATGAAAGATCTGCGGCTGAACGTGAGAGTAACCACGCCCGAAGTATTGCACATTGATGATTTGCAAAACTGGGTCACGCGGTGCGAAACCCGGGGAGCGAAACGGATCAAGGAGTTAGAGAAAGCAGGGATTACCTACCCGCGTCAAGAAAGCCGTGGAATCTCGCGATGGATCATTCTCGGCGTAAGCTTAGTCGTTTTTGTGGGGCTTTCCATGATTGTACGGCGCTTTCTTCGGTCCTAATGCACGATGCAATGGGCGCGCTCTAGAGAACTACGAACCCCACCGTTTCATGAGCGTATGAGGAACGGCCAACTGGTCCAAAATCCGAGCAACAACGAAGTCGACGAGGTCGCGGATCGACGTGACGCCGTGATACCAGCCGGGCATGGCGGGGAGGATGACCGCACCCGCTTCGGCCGCTTTGCGGAGGTTGTCGAGTTGGATCACGGAGAGGGGGGTTTCGCGGGGGACCAGAATCAACTTGCGACGCTCTTTCAGATGAACATCCGCTGCCCGCTGGACGAGGTTCATGCTGGCGGCGTT
>JANNPR010000318.1:0-4423 GCA_031400345.1 Planctomycetota bacterium
AGTCAGCAAACCCGGTTTTGCAACATCTCCCTTCATTGACCTTGAACAGCCCGGCCTTGTTACCATCGTTCTGAAGGCCGATACGACTAATCAGGTGGAATCCCCGCGCACATCGGAGCCTTGGAAACCTTCTCCGGAGGACAAGAACGATTGAGATCGCAAACGTAGATGCAGAAGCGATCGACATCCGCCTAACAACGATCAACCCGAGTAAGCCAACCTGCGTCGGTCTGATCGACCGAGTTGCCTGAGATCCGAAAGACAGAAGCTGGTCAATCGTGAACCTACCATCTCTGAACCGTGACGCGGAGCTGCAACTCCATGGGCTTTTCACTCGGTCCACCCTGTCTTCGCAACGGTAAGTTGTCTGTCTCGTGGGCGATCAGAGAGAGCATTGTGATGCCAGGAATCGCTGACAGGAGCACATATCGTTTTGGCCCTGGATCAACACTCTGACATAAAAATGTGATCGCCAAGACGACGGGAAAGATCAGCAAACAATTCAAGAGCATTACGACAGGAAAGAAATTAGCGATTGGCCCAGGCGGCCCAGAGACGGCAGGCGTAAAATTCGAGTTCCATCTAAACCATCCAATCGGGCGGACGGCAAAAAACGGCCAGCCGACCGGCAGCGGCGATACATCCGAGATCTCGTCCGCAAGCAGTTTTTGAACATGCCTCGATTCAAGGCTCGGTTTCAATGGATCACGTGGCGGCCAATTCCGGAGACCGGCATAAGACACCCACAAGAATACCACAATCCAAGTCATCCGGCCCCAGCGTTTTGGATGGCATCGTCGGGCACATTGATAGCATTGGCGAAGGCGGGTGGTGAACGAAGGCTGGCTTGTTCGAGTGGGAGGGTCATACTGCTGAATGAGACTCGAAGAATCGGGGGCGGCGTAGGGATTCATAAACAGGGCTCCAATGGTCACGCGGGTTGGCATGATTCATTCGCGACACGCCACCCCTCGTAGATATTGACGTGACTCTCATTCGAATGCCACTGCGCGCCGTGACATCGCTGGGTTTGAGTCGACTTTCCTGCGTCGGTCTGATCGACCGAGTTGACTAAGATCTGGCGGACCGACGCACGCAAGATAACTTCGGTTTCTTACTTCGATCGTGGCCATCTGAGCAGACAATTGCCCCAAGCTAGCAACTTCGCTCGATGGAACATCTCGCAGTAGTGCGTTACGTTGATTGGACTATGTCCCCTGTGGATCGTATTCGCCGTTGGTTACCGACACCACACGCCAACAATTGAAATCGCTCCGAGCGAAGTTGTCGCGTTGAGGAGTTACTAACGCTTGAGCCTCTCCTGAAGCAGCTGCCGTATCTCCTTCCATTCGCTTGACGAGCCAACGAGCATTCCGTCTGGGCCGATCAGATAGTAGGCCGGGACGGAACTGACAGCGAGTTGCTGAGCAAAATCGGAATCATCTCCTAAGTAATTCTGCGCCCAGTCAAGCTTGAGTGTTTCAGCCAAAGCACGACCACGATTTTTGTCGGCGTCGACGTTGAATCCGATCGCGGTAAACGACTTATCCTTCTGCGCTTCGATGTCAGCCTCAAGTTCAGGCATGGAAGCCAGGCACGGCTGACACCAACTAGCCCAAAAATGAAACAGCAGGTAGTTACCGCTAGCGTCATTCACTCCGACAACCTGACCTTCTGAGTTCACGTACTGAAAAGCCCGCATGTCGGATCCCGGACGCGGACCGGCGCGACAAACAACCTCAATGCTTCCGAGATCCAACGCAACTGCGCCGACCTCTTCAGCCGTTACGGTGACTGGCAACACTCGCGTTCCGACTGCTTCCACCAGGCAACCGGCCGGCTGGTCGAACAACTGTATGACCAGATCGTAGTCTCCCGCATGCACACCATGAATATTAAATGTGCCGTTGTCCTGCAGCTTTACAAAGTGGTTCTGTTTTGTAGCAAGCCAAGCAGAAAAGTCGGTGTGCTTCAGCCATGCGCTGTCGATTGGACCAGAGTTGGACGGAATACTCATGGGAGAAGCTTCTGCCCCTGGATTGACTCCTTCAGCGCGACTGACCAACCAGTTCAACGACCATTGCTTTGAGAACTTGTCATCGCTTCTACCCTTTGCGACTACGCGCCCGGTAATTGGAACTCCGTTGCCATTTAGAATCACTTGCTTGTGGTCGCCGGGTTTCAAGTCGAGTGGTATTGACTGGCTTGAAGTCAAGGCTGAGTCACGCCACGGTCCTAACAGGGCACGGATATGGCCAGCAATTGGTGGCAGCCGATCAAATTTAAAGTAGCCATCTGGGTCAGTTCGAGTGTAGAAGCTGTCCTGAAATCTGGCTTCTGTCAGGCCACGCTGAACTAGCGGATGGAGGTAAATACCTTCGGTACCAACTGGAACGGTGCCTTGCATCAAACGACCCGAGACAACGGCATAGGGCTGCAGCACCACTTTTCCAATCTCATCCTGTTCTGGCTGCACGACAATCTCAGCAAATCCGTCATTACTGAAGACACGAATCCGCTGAGTCTCAAAGGAGGCAGCGATTTCGAAAGTGTTCCGGCCGTCCACATCGAACGACTGTCCAAAAGAAGTTTCTGGTCGATCAAAGTCAAACCGTGGTGAGGTTGTTGCCGTGCCAATGGCAACCTTGAAACGGTTTACGGACTTCCCGTCGACTGTTGCCACATTACCAACGAGTGGTTTAGCTGGCTCCAGTTTAAAATCTTCGACCAAAGGTGTATCGCCAGCTGCCAACGACTTAATACCAAAGGCAGTACGGTAACCATCCGCCTCGATTCTCACGCGATAGCGGTTTGTGGCTTCTCCTTGCGTATCGATCGGAATCTCGTATTTACCATTCTCGCCGTTGACAACACTGTTTTCCTGGAAATCAGTCGAATAGAAGTCAGGGCGAAAAATTTTGACGGGCATCACCTTGAAACGTGGAATCGGATCCCCGGAGACGGCGTCAACCACATTGCCGGATATCGACAAGGGCGAAGTTAGCACGACGCGGTGGGCTTCCGTCTTAGCGACCAGAGTCACCGATTTGGAGTCGTAACCGGATGCATAAATGCTGTATTGAACTCCATCGGCGGGTGCCCAATCCCATTTGAAGACACCGTTTTGATCAGCGCGTCTGGGAATCCCGGAATCCGGGACGCCCGAATGATCGTCGTTGTAGATGGCGCTGGTTCCCCGCCAGCCATCACTGCCAAAGGCCACAGCTGCATTAGGTATCGGCTCTCCTTTCGTATTGACAATCTCGATTCGGATCGGATGTCCAAGCTCAAGTTGGAAATCGCAAGCAGGTGAGACATCGCTGATTTCGATTTGACGTTGATCCGGCGCGAATCCAGGAGCCAATACCGTGATGGGATATTTGCCAGGCTCCATATTCGGCAGCCGATACGACCCATCCGACTGAATCTGAACTTCGTTGTCTCCCGTGGCGAAGTAGGGATGCGAGACGAAAATAACGAGCCCTTTAGTAACCGGCTTACCATCCGGCCCGGTAATCCTTCCTTGAAGAACTGCTCCTCGGTCCATCACCAGGGTCGCTGTGCCGTTCCGAAGCTGCTCTGTTGTCATTCCTTGTTTGGTTTGATAGTCACCCCAACGCCGGTCGCCCGCAAAGTTTGGGTGATCAACCAGTAGCTCGAACTTGAGTTCTGGATTTCGCTCGGCCGATGGTGCATTGAATATCTCCCATTCGCCATCGGAATTGGTTACCACCGCACCATCTTCAGAGGCAAGCCAGCCGCTGCATTTCGCCGCAGGCGAACTTTGTTGCGCACGCATGTTAAGTTCAACAGCACCGCTTGTCTTGACCTGAACAGACGCACTCTCAATTGGATTCCCTGAAGCATCAGTGACCTTGCCTGCGAGCCTAGTACCCTTTTCGAAATACAACGTGTATTCGGAAGGGAGCGGCAGCTTCGTCTCATCGAAATTCACATACTGTGGAACGTAACTTGGCTGGCTGGCCCACAGTTGCAAACTTAACTTGCCTTCACGAAATGTGATTCTAGTCTCGCCCAATGCGTCAGTCGGATAGTGAACCCTTGGCAGGTTTCCAACTTTGCCGGGTCTTTCATTATCGACGCCGGTAACATAAACGTCCACTCCGGATAGCGGCTGAGAATCTTCATCGAGAACCCTGACGATCATCGATCTGGCTTCCTCGTCGATCTCCTGAACCTTCGGTGAGCCTGCGGCGGGTTTAGTTTCTTGTTGCGCTGCGGCTGCCGTTGGCGTGCCAACCTGAGGTTCGACAGCAACGGACCGAAGCTGAATAGCCCCGAACACGAGGCACAGCGCCAATCCGAGACTGGTCACGCATCGCAAGGTTTTCTTGCTGAAAGTCGCTCGCGCACGAGTGCCGTCGAGCGCCGAGTGAATGCGACGCGCAATATCCAGCTTGCC
>JANNPR010000567.1:0-1024 GCA_031400345.1 Planctomycetota bacterium
CGCTAAGTAGACCCGCAGAAGAAGTTATGGGCATACCAACCCGAGTGTGCCATCAGGCAGCCGCCGGAGTTGGTTACGATAGCCAGTTAAGGTCATTCGGCGGCAAGCCAGTGTGTGAACCCGAATAGGCTCGGCCAAGGCAGAAAAAGTTTGTAGGGGCCGTTTTTTGGCCCATGTGAACATAGAACGAGACCCAATTCAGCACTGGCTTGCCGCCGAAAGGAGCGTGATCGTACGTCCAAACTTATTTCGGCGGCTGCCAGTGGCACACTGGGTTGGTAGCAAACGACAGCGTTAATGAAAAAGTATTGTCGCGTCAGGCTGGAACACTTGACGCGAAAAGAAGGCGGTTTGACCTGGGCGTCCATCGTGACGCGAAACTGAGTTCTCAGTTTATGGTTCTCAGACCATGGTTCTCAGGCAATGGTCAGATTGCGCCTTCGGACGAGTTGAGACGGAACGAGAAGGCAGCGAGTAACTAGTCAGAGAACGAAACTAGTACGTGGATGCGCGGTCGCAATCAGCCCGCGTGTTCCGTGGCGGACGAAGGTCCGCGCGAGCTGTTTCTCTCGACTGTCTCATTCGAGACAGATTGCATTGGAAAACCAAGTTGGCGAGTGATTCCGGAATCCGGTCGAACAACAAATCATCGGCGATCAAAAGGAGCTCGAATCGTGTGTAAGTCCCGTAAATCCAGGCAAGCGTTTACATTAATCGAGCTGCTTGTGGTGATCACGATTATCGGAATTTTGGCAGGGCTGCTGATTCCCGCAGTATTTGGCGCCATCAAAAGAGCCAAGATAGCAGCGATTGCGATGGAGCTAACTCAGCTTGGCCAGGCTATCGAAAACTACAAATCGAAGAAGAACGACTACCCGCCCGACTTTACCAACGCAGCCGCGGTGGTAAATCATTTTCTCAAGGCATATCCGCGTAGCTCTATCAATGTGCAGGCATGGTTACAACCTACCTCGATGCCTTTGCCAAACCCAAATCCTGCGTCGTTGGATCCAGCGGAAGCATT
>JANNPR010000326.1:0-2022 GCA_031400345.1 Planctomycetota bacterium
CACCTCCAACCAATGGCAGCGGTGATACTTGAGTATCCACGTCACGAAACGTAGTTCCCGCGGTTGGCGTTCCAATCCTTTTGCGACGAACTCGCCGATTCGTTGCATTTGGTCGGCGTGCGTGATGGGATCGATGACGTGACCTGTGCCGGGAGAGATTAGATTCACCATCGTCAGTCCTTCGCGTCGCATGGCCTCGCCCATCAAAACGTGAGCTTGGAAAAACACGTCCTTTTCACCCATGCAGGCCACCGCCGGAACGACGCCGGCGTTGGCGGCATAGTCGATCGAGTCGAGCATGTGCAAGGCGAGTTCCTGATGCTCCGGAAGCGAGCCAACTTTGACGAAATTCGGGAGCAGCGTTTCCGAGAATCGATGAGTATCGACGTACCCGCAGTAGGGACCGAGGGCCACGAACATGTCGGGATGCTTCAATCCCAGATGCCAGGTGCCCGACGCCCCCATCGACATGCCGCGAAGCACAATCCGATTGCGATCGATCGTGTAACGTCGGCAAACATCTTCGATCGATTCGAATACATCTGTCTCACCGGCCCAGCGATAGCAATTTTCCACTCGACCAAGCGGATGTAGTTCCATATAGGGTTGATCTGGGGGCGATGCACTCTCACCGTCTCCTTCGTCAAATCGCGCCATAAACCGTAGTTCGCTCAATCCGACTGGACGCGTGCTGCCATGCAGAACAACGTCGAGACGGCACGGTTGCGTGGCATCATGATTCTTCGGCACGATCAGGCCGTATGGCTGCACCGAATCATCGACGCGAGAACGGTACCCCAAAACGACTTTACCGCGTCGAGTCGTCCAGGGTTTCTTACCAGCCGCTAATTGCTCGGCACGCTCGCGACCACGTGCAATTGAGTGCTGTATGAGCAACACGTCAGCGGGTGCAAATTCGTTGTCGTACTTGATCGCCCATGTCAGGCCCTTGTGAAAAATAGCGGCGTCGGCCAGTTCTTCGGGGGACTGCCCTTGCAACAATGCCAGGGAAAGTTCAAGAGTCCGCACTCCCTCGACTAATTCACGTTCCTTCTCCCCGTTTAGCGGTTGGCAATACGCTGATCTATGAACCGATATCCCGAGCGCAACAGTTACTAGTAGGCGCCCGATTTGTGTTCGCGATTTCATCGATGAAATGCTCATTTTCTAGAAAGCGTGCCAATAGTAGCCGTTGGCGCTGGCTGGGATGACAGGGTTGGTTTATTTGACAGTAATCCGGTAGCGCCGGAACGGTGGGTCAACGCCGGTTCCCGTTTCATTCAGCCCACCAATCATGTTCCTCCATCACACGCGTCGTCAACCGACCGGTCCCATTGGGTTGCGGCCTCCTCAATATTATGGCCCTTGCCGCGCCCTCCAAGAACGAGCTTCGCAAGAACACTTCAAATCAAATTGTGGGCAAATAATGTGGGTGTACGAACGGGGTCGGAACGCGTACACTTAAGAGCCCTGTGACTAAGCACGAACCTATCACAACCCTTTCATAATCGAGCGAATCATAGCAAAGAGCAAAAGCCCAACGACGTTCGCTAAACGCCAGCGAGAACAAGAAAAAAAACGAAAGGCTACCGAGAAACTTGCCAGACGGAACAATCGAAAAAACCAGCCTATGGTTCCGCGGGAAGAACCGGAAGATCTTCCGGAATCTCCCGAATCGAGTTGAATCAAGTTGGAGCTATCTTGCTCCCATTAGCAATTTCGTTTGAACCTTCCTGCTGCAAGACCAGCCCATCGCTGCGCGGATCGCGTGGCTATGGGCTCTTGGGCAGGATCTAATTGGCACTCACCGCCGACAACCCACGGACTGGACCGCAGGACCATGGGCTAGATCGCCGTGCCATGGGCTGGACCGGGGCGTTGAAAGTAAGTCAGCTTTAATCGGCAGCCAGTTCGTGGTGGCATGTCGACGATGTTGACGAAGCCTCAGTGTACGCCGCCTGGAATCCTCCGGCTCGCTCATGGACTTCCATGCTCCCTCTCCGCGTTACACGGGAGACCGAA
>JANNPR010000343.1:0-4286 GCA_031400345.1 Planctomycetota bacterium
CTGGGCTGGGTGATCTGCTGGGGCTTCGCCCCGAATACACTGGAGCCGGGAAACGGAACAAAAACAAACTCGGGCCGAATGCATTTTGTGATCTTGACTCGCACAAACTGCGCAGGCCAGGGCGGGGCAAGCTCGCACAAAGAGCGTCGGTCCAACAAGTAGCCCGTTGGGTTGACTGCTTGAGTGACGGGAGAGGAAACCGTTACAGCATCGGCTTGCCGCCGAATGAGCCATCTGGTTCATCCATGTCCACGACGGCGGCGGCCCGGGGCAGACTGTCATTGAACCAACTTTTTTGACATGAACGGACTTATACGTCCTTGCATCGTCCGATCAGCGGCGCGTGGTGCTGTCTGGCTGACTTGTGGGTGTTGGCGCAGTTGGGAAAACAACGGGAGAGAGTTTTCCGTCGACAGGGCGTGGCTGCCGCGCGGATCTGGAAGCATTCGCAATTAGCTTTGCTTTTCCCGCCAACGAGCGTTCTTTTGCAGGTACGCCCAGTACCGGTTGACTCAACGGTTCGGCTTGGTCGGTGCCTCGTCGGCCAGCGGCATTTCCGCTGTCCGTCGTTCGTCGCTGCGTTGTGACCGTTGATCGCGCATCATCCCGTGCGCCGTCAGTTTGATCACTTGCCCGGCGGCCCATGAGGCGGTCGGTGGCACGTCGCCCCATGTCCAGCAGGTCACTCCAACGGCGATTCTGTGAACTCGATGGCCAAGTGAGCACCACCAATCCAATTCCGGTTAATAGACCTGCCAGGATTCCGCCCCCCACGATCATGGTTTTACCTGGTCCGATTGGGCGGTCACCGGTTTCGGGTGACTGAAAGCGAGTCAACAAACTGGAAGCGTGAGCTGCGCTTTGACGAGCATGTGCGTCGGCCAAATCGCGCTTTGCATTTTCGACGATGGTTTCGCGTTGTTTCACATCCGAGACCAAACTGCCATACGGTGCCCGAAGGCTCGCTAAGCGATCTAGCCGAGCTTGTGTGTCTTCGAGAAGTACCTGCAGAGATTCCATTTGTTTTTCGGCAACCTGAATTTCGGCAGCTGTGCCTCGCAAGGAGTTTTCCAGTTCAGCAAACAGGTCTTCGCGAACTCGTTCCTCGGCCCGTTTCGCCGCGATCACTGCCGGGTGGATATCGCTGCGATCTCCGCGAAGTTTAGCCGTATAAAGTTGAGCCTCGACTAATCCTTCACGAAGCTTTCTCAAGGCCGGCTGGGACTCTAGGAGTCGCGCCGTGGTAGCCACCAATTGGTCCGGATCCTTCCCAGCCGCAATCAACAACTGATGGAGATTGCGCAAGGACTCCAGGGACGAATCGGCCTGTCGCAGTTCCGATTTTAGCTGATTGATCGAAGTGTTTAAGTTGCCGTCTCCCGATCCAACTTCGGAAAGCGATCGCAAATCGCCTAAATCAAGCCCAACTTCTCGCTCCATCTCCTTCAATTGACCCACCGCCTTGTTTAACTCAGCCTGCGCTAAGTTGGCCTTGCGATCCTGCTCTGCCACGAGTCCAGCGGCGCGCGAATCGCGTAATCCGCTGAGGTGTTTCTCGAGTTGATCGCATAGAACGGAGGTACGGGCTTTGGCTTGGTCAGAACTGTTTCCTGTAACGCTGAGGTAGATGACGTCCGTTTTGCCAAATTCTGCGCCGCGAGGCGCCCCTACTTTGATTCGGTTTTGCAAGTCTCGAATATCGGATTCGCTGGGCGAAGCTGCGTCGCCGGTCGTTAGGTCGCTAGGCGGCCCCAGGACTTGCAGTGCACCCACAACGACGTTGTGGCTCCTGGCGACCTCCAAAATGGTCTCTTGTAGAGCCTTCCGTTTGTCTGCGCTTTCGAAACTCCCGAATCGCCCCTCACCTCCGACCGCTTCATCGCGGACGACGATTGCTTGGGAGGCTTGCCAGGTTGGCGTTCGAGTTAGGGCAAATACTAATGTCACGAATGTGAAGGCAATCGTGGGACTAATCAGCAGCCATTGTCGCTTACGGAGATTCCTCCAGACCTGCTGAAGGGCCTCCGGATGTGTCGGAAGGTGCAACATAGAACATCGACGAAATGAGGGAAGGCTGTTAATTTAGGACACTGGCCCGTTCGGTCTGTTGATCAGATCGTCGTCTATCTAGCTATGGTGTATTCAGGACGACTTGAAACACGAGACCGATCGAGGCAAGAAAGTATAGGTTGTTAACTTGTAACGATTGGCCGATCGATGGCCTCGCATTAGCCGTATTGTCGAAAGATTGTCGAAAGCACTTCTGCCGTGACCCATCAATCGCTATCCAACAAAGTAATAGTCGTCATGGGCGGTACAACCGGTCTGGGTTTGTCCGCAGCGCGAGCATGCCTGTCTGCCGGGGCACGAGTCGTGGGGATTGGGCGGAGTACGGACAGATGTCAAGCTGCGGCCGCCGACTTGGGAATCGATGCCTTAGTAATACCCGGGGACGCTACGCTTCCTCAGACGGCCGAGTTAGCCTGTCGTGCGGCAGTCGACCACTTTGGACGCTTGGATGGAATCTATCACATCGCGGGCGGAAGCGGTCGCCGTTTTGGTGACGGCCCATTACACCAAGTCTCGGACGAAGGCTGGCAGCAAACTCTCGATTGGAATCTCAGTTCGATGTTTTATTCGAATCGAGCGGCTTTGCGACTTTGGATGGAAAACGGTTCGCGTGGCGTGATCCTTAACATGTCTTCGGTATTGGCATTTTCGCCGTCGCCTCGGTTCTTTGCGACCCACACCTACGCCATCGCCAAGGCTGGAGTCTTGGGTCTGACCAAGGCAGTGGCCGCTCATTACGCACCGTTTGGCATACGTTGTAACGCAATCGCACCCGCAGTTGTCGAAACTCCGATGGCCGAACGTGCCAAAGGCGACTCGGTAATCATGGACTATGTTGCTTCCAAACAGCCGCTCCACGGTGGTCGCATGGGCCAAGCGAAAGATCTCGACGCAGCGGTAGTGTTTCTGCTTTCAGATGAATCGCGATACGTCACGGGACAGGTATTAGCAGTAGATGGTGGCTGGTCAGTCACGGAAGGCCATGGGAACAAGGACAAAGATGCATGAATGACTCAGCGAATGCGTCGCCGTCTGAAACTTATCTCCATAAGTGCCGCAGTATTCTGGAGTCGGTGGAAAAACAGCGGTCTGCCATTCTGCAGAGTGCCGAGTGGTTTGCGCAGTCGATTCTAGCGGGACGAATGGTGCACGTATTCGGCGCCGGTCACAGTCGGATTTTGGTTGAGGAACTATGGCCCCGATATGGCTCGTTTCCGGGCTTTAATCCGATCGTCGAATTGTCTCTCACCTTCCATAACTTAGTCGTGGGGGCAAATGGACAACGCCAGGCCATGTTTTTGGAGAACTGTACTGGACTGGCCGAACGAATCCTACGGAACTTCGATATATCGCCGATCGATTCAGGACTCATCATTTCATCGAGCGGCTGCAATGTGGTGCCTGTAGAGATGGCGGAACAACTGCGTAACCGCGGCGTCAAAGTGGTTGCCATTGTTAGTCGACAACACTTAGAAGTCAGTACTAGCCGACACGCGCGCGGTCTGAAGTTAAGCGACTGCGCCGATTTGGTGTTGGACACGGGAGCGCCAGCCGGAGACGCAATGGTCAAACTTGATGGACTGGACACGCCCGTGTCGCCAGGCTCGACGGTCGGCGGTTGCTTTTTGATAAACAGCATTAAGGCGGAAGTTGCAGATCGACTCGTACGGTCAGGGAGCAATCCCCCGGTTCTAACCGCTGCCTGTCTCGTGGGCGACGAGCGTTCCAGCGAGCTGTTCGAAAGGGCCTATGACGAGCACGCTCGGCGACTGGCGAAGCTGTACGAACACTTGGGAGAGTGATAGCAAACTATTTTTAAATAACGGGTATGGAACCTGACAATAACAAGGCTCAACCGCCATCCGGTGTGTCACTGACGCCGAAAACGCATGCTATAGCTTTGCGTGAGTTCCTTCGGTTGCATATCAGACGTCTCAGACGATTTCCCAGCCACAAGAAATGTGGGAAAAATTGGAAAATCCCTCGATTGCAATTCATCAGTTTCACGTCCGGATATCTCCTACAGAACACGTCGGCGGCACGTCGTTTGCAACCACGGAGACCGTGTTTACATGTTTAATGGGAGCTTCGCTAAGGAGCTCGGTAAGTTTTGTTTTCCATTGAGTGCGGAGATGTTTGCAAACACTCCGCCGGGAGATTGACATGCATCGAAAATGGACGATTTTGATGACCTTGGTTGCGGTCGTAGCCCTCTC
>JANNPR010000390.1:0-4605 GCA_031400345.1 Planctomycetota bacterium
TTTTTCGCGAGTTTCTCCTTGAGGCGTTGAGCGGGGAGCGATGTCGGCTCCGCAGACGTTAGCCAGATTCGCTCGCCGACGACGATGGGGGAAGACCAGCCGCGACCGGGTATCATAGTTTGCCAGCGAGGTGGCTCAAACGGACCTCCCCAGCTAGTGGGCAAGTTGCGGGCCTGGCAGTGACCATCGCCCTGTGGTCCACGGAACTGCGGCCAATCATCCGCAAATAGCAGCGCCGAATTAAGGACAATCAGAATGAGGGTGAGAGGGCATTTGCGCATTTTTGTGTACTACCAGAGTTCACTTTAACTATAGCGTGGAACGGATCGTTACATGGTGTCGTCTTCCTTTTCGTCGGTTTCGTGTTTTTCGTGGTTCAACAAATGAGCATCAAGGAATCCACGCCAGCACAAGTGTTTCTGCTTTCGCCGGCCAACTGTTCCGGCAAACGAGCCAAAATGTTGCTCAACGAGTCCGCAACCTTCGATGTGGCTCAGCGAATTCACACCTCCCCTGGGTCAACCTTGGCCGAAGTCTTCTCCTTTTTGAGTGGACTGTACTTCCGCGGAAAGATAGTCTACTCGCGCAAGTTTGCTCGACCTCACTCAAAGATGTCAGGCATCTATGTCATAACCGCGGGACTTGGTCTGCAGCCGGAAGATATGCAGATTCGCGTCGCGGACCTGCATGCATTCGCCAACGTTCCGATCGATTTGGACGAACCTCGTTATCGCGATCCTTTGGAACGCGACGTGCAAATGCTTGCGGATCAACTTCCCAGCGAAGCGAGAGTTATTTTGTTGGGAAGCATTGCGACAAACAAATATGTCGAGGTCCTGAGCGCTGCGCTCGGAAAACGATTGCTGTTTCCTAAAGAGTTTGTGGGACGCGGCGACATGAGCCGAGGAGGACTTATGCTCCGCTGTGTCGACGATAACCAAGAGCTTGAATACATTCCTGTCCTCGGCGCTGTACGGCACGGAACTCGCCCCTCCAGACTTCCCAAACGCGACTGATGTTGTAGGCACACTATCCGTGTTGACAGCACGTAGAACGTGCCTACGCATTTACCACTCGCTTGGCACGGAGATTGCTCTTGACCTTGCGATAATAACCCACAGCTAGTTTTGCGCGAAAGAGCTACGTATGCCATTGAGATTAAAGCCGATCTTCTGGCCGATGAACGTGGAAACACGCTCGTTAAACTTCCTCTCATCAAACGGCGCGGATTGTTGGAAGAATTCGCGACCAAATTTTTGACAGGATGCAGCAATATCCGACTTTCGCCCGCTACGCCGGACGTGAAAGTTGCGAAGAAGTGGTTCCAGACGGTGGGTGGAAATCTCGATGGCCTGATTGCTAAACGAGTTGACATGGCTTACCGATCGGGAGAGCGCGACGGAATGCAGAAAATTAAGAAGCTGCGTACCGTCGATTGTGTGGTGGGAGGTTTTCGTTACGGCGAAGGAAAGAAAGTGGTCGGGTCCTTATTACTGGGACTCTATGACAAGGCGGGCTTACTTCACCACGTCGGCTATACATCGAGTTTCAAGGACAGCCAACGGAAAACAATAACGGCTATGGTCGAGCCTCTCGTTGCGGCTCCTGGCTTCACTGGCAATGCGCCAGGCGGTCCTAGTCGGTGGAGCACAAAGAGGTCTGAAGAGTGGCAACCATTGGAACCCAGGCTAGTAGTGGAAGTGCAGTACGACCATTTTACGGGAGAACGATTCAGACATGGCACTCGTTTCTTACGGTGGCGGCCAGAAAAGGCGCCTCAGCAATGCAACATGTCGCAAGTAGCGCGCCGTGGAGGTCGAACGCTCAAACTACTCGAACAACAGCCGCACCGGCTGACTGTGACGAACTAAATAGCTCAGGCAACCCTAGTAAGACATCGTACGCGAACCTAAAGACCAAACCCTTCAGGAGGTGACCTATGCAAATATCCGCCGAGCGTGCCTACTACAACGCGTCCGAAGGGGGCCAGTCCGAAGGGGGCCAGCTAGTGCTGGCTGGGAACTATCGAGTTCGAACTCGCTTTTGCACGTCCGTCTCGAGTACGCCAAAAACCGCTTCATGCCGTTGGACTGTCATTTGTAAGACTTGTAACAATCTACGGGCAGTGTGCCAGCCGGTGATCACCCGTTGTGTTACGGCGATCGGTTGGGTCGGTGTGCCAACGGGTTGAGGGTTGAATCCAAAATCGATGAAAAGCTCCTCGGGCGTCCCCGAGATACGGCAAAAGTTGGCGTAGTCGGCCACGGTCTTAGAGTCATCAACTTCATATTGTGCGGGTTCCTGCCGCTCCGGCAGCACCTGGGGCTCGTCGATCAGTTCGTTCTGGGGCAGGGTAGGGACACTGAGATTGCGTTCATCGTTATCCATGGAAAACTCCTTGGGATTTAACTGTTATGACCTTTTATACTATACGGCAGGCCGACACGATCACCACATTCGTCATCGCTTTCAGATGCGGTGTCCCGTCGCCACGATGGAACTCGATCGTGGAATTTGTCATTTTTTTGTCGAGGGCTGCGGCGAGCTTGCAGGCTCGAATGCCCGGCAACGATCTCGAACCGACCGAAATGGCATGCCCTCTGCGCGTTTGTAACGTTCGCCCCGAATGAACCAGAATGCCAAACCGCCAGTATTGTGATTGGCAGTTTTCGGAGCAGAAGCAGCACGGACCCCCAGAGAGCCTTTTCGGCCAGTCTTTTGCCAACCACGGCGCTCCATAATCATTCGCACCAAAACGCCTACGGCCTGTCGTAATCGAGTATTACGTCGAGCATGTACTCCCGCCAGAAACTCGTCGATTGGGGGTTGCGATTCGAGCTCTCTGACCACTCCGGCCAACGGGGGCCGGTCGTGATGGATTTCAGAGTCTTCCATCCTTCGCTGCCGATCCTGATCGTTAAAGAACTCCAAAACATTGGCAAAAGGCTGCTGTTCGTCGTTGACCACGTCGGCAAAGGTTCTTCCTTGACTGTCCTTGACAAACTCTTGCTGCGTTATGACGGTCTTGGGCATAAATCGTTCCTATTCTTCCGCAAAATGAAGAGTAGTTTTTGCAGGGGCAATTTTTGTATCTGCACAATGATAAGTCGATATTGCCGGCAAATCAAGCGTATGGAGTGCCGCAGTTTAAAAATTTGTCCCCAGGCGGGGGTTACCTGGGGCAGAGTCGGAATAACCAGCCCGTTGGAACGGGCGGCACTCCCTTTAACGGCAGCAAGTCCTGGACGCCAATTGTACGGTTAACTTATGTCCGCCGAGCCCTAGCCGAGTGTCGCCATTAACATCGACGGACTTTTTCAAGGCGACGTCGTCCTCCGAGGCATATAGGGTAACTCGATCCATTTGCCGCATGACAAACTCCGCCCTTTGAATGCGGAAGACCGCGCTGTCGACGTCCGGAGCCGCCAACACGAGCTTGTCCAGTTTGCACGGGATGTGGTCAAACTTCTTCTGTTTATTTAAGCTTTCGAGTGCGTCGGTTACGATGCGATTGCCCATACTATGTGCGATTACATGAATCCGCTCAGCACCCGTTTGCCGTGCCGTGTTTTCTAGGAAATCTTCGAACAAATTCAACTGCTAACGCGGTTGAATTAAACTAATGAGAAAACTCGTCTCATTGACCAGAGAACCGACCGTGTATGGCGATTTCTGGTGTGACGTCTAGACAGAGATGACCGAAAGATTTGCATTCTTCTCACACAACTGGCTATGGCGGAAACCTTGGACGCATGCGACCCTGAAGAATGGCTGCCTGAACCGAAAGCGAATATCCTGATCGTGGATGACCAGCCAGCAAACCTGCTGGCGTTGCAAGCGATCCTGGAAGATCTCGGTCAGAATATTGTCGAAGCGCGTTCCGGCGAGGAGGCGCTGAACCGGATGCTGAATTGTGAATTTGCCGTAGTCCTTTTAGATGTGCAAATGCCCGGCCTGGACGGTTTCGAGACGGCGAAACTCATTCGCCAGCGGGAGAATTCTCGCCACACCCCGATCATCTTCCTCACGGCCTTTGAAAGCGATCGCTTCCCGCTGGAAAAGGCGTACGCCCTGGGAGCGGTCGATTACCTTGTAAAGCCCCTATTAGCTATCGTCGTCAGGGCCAAGGTGGCAGGCTTTGTCGAGCTGTTCGAGAAGACCGAACAGGTGAAGCGGCAGACGAATCGCATTAGTCGAATGGAACGGAAGGAATTCGAACGGAAGTTGGCGGACGAGAATGCACGCCTCCAGGAACAACGAGAATTGTTGCGAGTCACACTCGGCAACACATCCGAACTAGCAGGTGCCAACGAGTTCTTGCAGGCCTTACTGGAAAATGTCCAAGACGGCATCGTGGCCTGTAACGCTGATGGCGTGCTAACGCTTTTTAATCGGGCCACTCGTGAGTTCCATAGTCTTCCGGAAGAGTCCATCAGCGCTGAAGAATGGGCCAACCACTATGATCTCTATCGCAGTGATGGACGGACTAGGTTGACAAAACAGGAAGTTCCCCTGTATCGGGCGCTAAATGGCGAGCGTATCCACAACGTCGAAATGGTGATCGCTCCGAAGGATGGCCCGGCCCGCACGCTATTGGCATCGGGT
>JANNPR010000417.1:0-1949 GCA_031400345.1 Planctomycetota bacterium
GATGCCGAACACCAGTGTCGAGGAAGGCTGCCAGTGGGCCGAATCCCTACGGGTCAAGATTTCGCAGATGCAGCTGCCCGTGCAGCAGAGTTCGCTGCACGTTACGGCCAGCTTTGGCGTATCGGTGTCCAACGATCTAACACTGGCCGAAAACGACCTGGTTGATTGTGCGGACGCCGCTTTGCGACAAGCGAAGCAATCCGGCCGAGACCGGGTAGTGCGTTGGACCGCGGACGACGACCTATCGAGCGATGCCCTACGGATGCGGGAGTATGCGTCGCTGTTCGCGAACGTCGAGGCCCGGGAAATCATGACCAGCCACGTGGCCTGCGTCCGTCACGATGCCAGCGTGGTCCAGGCCGTCGACCTGTTGCTGCAGTGCAGCCTCAACTCGGCGCCAGTCGTCGACCAAGACGGCCGCCTACTGGGCATCATCTCTGAAAAAGATGTGATGGACGCTTTTGGGTCGGATCTGAGCTGGTCCACTTGCGTCAGCAACTTAATGACTCGGCATGTCATTCAGTACGAGCCCCAGGCGTCTGCCCAGATCATTTTCGACTTTCTCTGTCGCGTGCACTTGCGCCGCGTAATCATCGTCGAAGATGGAAAACCCATCGGCGTGATTAGCCGCGGAAGCTTTTTGCGTTGGATCAAAAACCATCTAAAGGTCCAAGAGCCCACCGACGCGGCCTTCGATTCCAAACTGCAGTTATTTCAAACCGCCGAATCACTACTGAATCGAACCATGAAGCTGCGCGATGACCTGGAAGCGGTACCGGATGACCTGATGCATCCGCTCATCTGCGGCGTATCCTCCATTGAAATGTTACTCGGTGACCTGCTGATGTGGGCGGGTTGTTCCAGATTAAAACGAGGGGGCGAGAAGCTCGCTGAATGTTTATGAACAATGTTGACGTAACACTTGCGAACGGTGGTGTGGCCACTTTGCATCTTCAACCCCAGAGGGGCGCCGACTCGTTGGCGCACAAACAAAGCCTGATTGAGTCGGCTTTGGACTCCTACGCCCAATTTTCCGACAACTGTCCCAGGAAGCTGCAGGAGGCGATCCGCTACAGCCTGTTGACGGCCGGTAAGCGGTTGCGGCCAATGCTCGTGTTGCTGGCCGCTGAAGCCTGCGGGGGAACTGCGGAGGCGGCGGCGCCCGCGGCCTGCGCTGTCGAAATGGTTCATACCTATTCGCTGATCCACGACGATTTACCGTCGATGGACAACGATGATATGCGGCGGGGTCGACAAACATCGCATAGGATGTTTGGGGAGGGCATCGCCATTCTCGCCGGCGACGCGCTCTTGGCATTGTCTTTCGAAGTGCTTACCAGAGATATTCGCCCTGCCGCCGTAGCCGCGGAATGCTGTGCCACGCTCGCCAGGGCCTCCGGCGCTACAGGACTGGTCGGCGGACAATGCGATGATATCTCGCAGGAAGCGGCCACCGGCTCCCGACAATTGCTTGACTCCATTCACAACCGAAAAACCGGTGCCTTGTTCCTGGCGTCGCTACGTCTGGGTGGACTTGTCGCCGGTGCCACGAGCGTTCAACAGCAAGCCCTACACGAATTTGGGGCCAATCTCGGCCTCGCTTTCCAAATTACCGATGATCTGCTAGACCACGCAGAAAACCGACCGGCGAGTAATCGGAAGAAGCGCAAGGGGTCCGACGCCGGAAAACTGACCTTTCCCAATCTGATCGGAGTACCCAACAGCCGATTGGAAGTGACTCGCCTAGTGACGAAAGCCTGCGACGCCCTAGCCCCCTTTGGTTCTAGCGGCTGCAGCTTGGCCGCACTAGCAAATTTCGTTTCCGATCGGCTGTAAACCTATCGTCCAGAAATCGCCCGAACGGGGATGCTTCGCATGGACCAGCCTGTTCAGCTTGCCGCCCGCCGCCAAAATTTTAACGCCACCATACTCTATGCGCTGACGCTCAT
>JANNPR010000458.1:0-1897 GCA_031400345.1 Planctomycetota bacterium
ATCACTGCGGCCTGGGGGCGCGGAATCTTCAGTTGGAAACCGGCAATGAATCAATTCGCAATCCTCTATCAAGATCGCTTCACCCAGTCACAAGCGTAAGATGTTCAATCACCCTCACACACAAAATTCAGGACACTCCCTATGCGCGGCGTGCACTGCCGTGCCACATCCGCAGAAAGGGTCTAGCACGACATCGCCTTCCTTGCTCGACGCCTCAACAATACGCTCCAACAGTGCAAGCGGCTTTTGTGTTGGATATCCAAGGCTTTCATTTCCTGCTGCCTGTGAAATATTCGTCCAGCAATTCGTAACGGTTCGGCCTTTGGAATCTTCCAGATATTTTTTGTATTGTGGTACCGCGCCCGGTTTTAGTTGAACAACCAGCCCTTCGCTATAGGCTTTTTCCATACGCTCCTTTGTCCATCGCCAGACACGCGTAATTCCAAGGAACTCATAGGTAAGGTTGGGCCTGTTGTCGTTAGGATTCAATAACGGCAACAGCCGATATTGACCGCCTATGTCAGAATAGCGATACGCCTTTTCAACGTACCATTCATCATGAACGTCGTATGGTTGATGAAAGACGCACCTCGCCGATTTACTATAACGAAGTATGGTGTCCGTACAGTTTGGGAAATTCACGCTACCGAGGCTCTTTGGGTTCGACCGAACCCAAATTATTTCATTCCGAAAATTCTCAGCGCCGAATACGCCGTCTAGAACAATCTTGAGATAGTGGCTCGCAGTGGGATCGCAGTGCAGGTAAAGAGTTCCTGTGGAACTAAGTACTCGATACAGTTCAAGCAAGCGGCTCGCCATCATGGTGAGATAGGCCATCATATCGTTTTCGCCGAGAACTTTTCGCAATGCCTGAATCAATTCGGCGACGTCGGTATTCGGTTGGTGTAAAAGCTCGGCAAATTCCTTCTCGGCAAATTCCTTCTCGGCCTCCTCGCCCCAATGCCAGGTGTCCTCAAACGCCTCTATTTGAGCGTGTGAGCTTGTACCTTTTGGCGACTTGAACAGCACGTTATAAGACGCATTGGAATTGAACGGTGGGTCAAGGTAAATCAGGTCAACCGATTCATCCTTGATGTGTTCGCGAAGAATGTCTAAGTTGTCGCCAAAGTAAAGCCCATTAGCCAAGGCAGTCACTCCCCATTCCTAGTGTAATTGGGGCCCAATGATACTGGGATGATCTGCCATCAGCTACCCTTACTGTATGTGTAATTTGGTGAGCCCAGCGAGGCGCGGGTACGGTGCCTCCGGACAGGGCCGCATGGGTAAAACGCCGAGCCGCGCGAACACGACCTGACGGAGCCGCGTTCCCCGTACGTCCAAAACAGTCTGGACAAGATTTCTGGGAGTACTAGACTCAATAAGGGTCAATATCGGCCCGTCAAAATAAGAAGAATGAAATGACAGACACTAACACCTCCCTCCTCAGGCTGCCCGATGTACTACAGCGCATCGGGCTATCCCGCAGTTACCTTTACATGTTGGTCGCAGCGGGAGAGATCGATCCTCCAGTGAAGTTGGGCCCAAGAGCGTCGGCATGGCAGGAAAAAAGCATCGAGGAATTCATTCACAGGCGTATTTCGCTCAGCGACGATGCGGCGGAAGCCTGCCGGGCTCAAGCAGTGAAAGCTGCGGGCGCACGAAAGCCAGGATGGAACAAGGGACGGGGGAAGTCGCCGCGGCTTGAGAGTTATTGTTCCCATTGCAGAGGCAGCGCGCGGGTGGCGCCCTCTGCTCTAACTAAGGGTCGTGGCCCAAGCAAAGGAACGCAATAATGGGACAAGTCTTGATATTCGAGGCAGTCGAACTTGTAGCGCTTCCCGGTCCTGACAGCGAGGCATACAAGAAAATGATTTTGCGGGAGTTGTTGCAGGCGGCA
>JANNPR010000461.1:0-3168 GCA_031400345.1 Planctomycetota bacterium
TAGCCGGTTCTTAGCCACTGACGAAGCCGGCCATGAGTTAATCTTGATCGGGGCGAATGGGACTAAGATTGAAGTTCTCCAACGATTGCCAATTGCTCCTTTCCCAGTCTCAGTGGTTGTTTCCGCAGATCGACGATTCTGCACGGTGGCGTCGCTCTGGTCGAGACGATTGACCTGTGTGGACCTACCATTCACTAACGCCGAGTCAATGTGCGTTGCAGGTGTAATCGATTTGCCGTTTGCGCCGCGTTGTCAGACTTTTGGGAAAGACGATCAGCGACTGATTGTGGGTGATGCCTTCGCGGGACGCTTAGCAGTAGTCAATCCTCAGTCTCGACAGGTGTTAGCTGTTCGTGAATTCCCAGCCCACAACATTCGCGGCTTGCAGGTTAGCCCGAACGGACAGATGTTGATGGTGGCTCATCAGATGTTGAATGAGTTGGCTCATACTATTCGTAACGATGTCCATTGGGGCTTGCTGATGTCGAATGATCTGCGCTGGCTCAAACTAGATTCCGTATTGTCCGCCGATGGAAATCTTTACGCCGATGCCCACATGCATCCGCTTGGCCAAGCTGGAAACGCCAGCGGTGATCCCTCTGGATTGACGGTGACTGCCAGTGGCACTGTGTTCGTTTCCACCGGTGGCATCAACGAAATCGCCATGGGAATGGAGGATGATTTCAGCTTGCACCGTGTCCCTGTGGGCAAGCGGCCAACGGCACTGATTGCGCGCCGCGACGGAGAACAGGTCTACGTGGCGAATACGTTTGGAGATTCAGTTTCTATTGTTAATGTGGCAGATCGCGAGGCTGTCGCCGAGGTTTCATTGGGCACCCAGCCTGAGCTCACGCATTCGCAAAAAGGTGAATTACTGTTTTACGATGCGAGAATTTCGCACGACGGTTGGATGAGTTGCCACAGTTGCCATACCGACGGTCATACAAACGGATTGATCAACGACAATTTCAGTGACAAGTATTTCGGGGCGGCAAAGCAGGTACTGTCGCTTTTAGGGCGTCGGGGAACTGAACCTTTTGCCTGGAACGGAAATGCTGAGGACTTGCCGACTCAAATCAGGAACTCGGCAGTTCATACCATGCAATCCAACTTGCCTCTCAAGGATCATGACGTCGCAGCCTTAGTCGCGTTTATCGAGTCATTGCCGCCGCCGCCCTCAATCGACGTACTACGTGCAACCCAGGATTTGGCTGCGGTGAATCGCGGCAGCACACTTTTCGATCATGAAGGCTGTGCCAACTGCCACGCCCCACCTCTCTATACCACGCCTCTGACTTATGACGTAGGGCTCGAGGACAAGCAGGGAAACCGCGAGTTCAACCCGCCGTCGCTATTGGGGGTCGGACAGCGCGGGCCCTATTTTCACGACAATCGCGCAACTGGTCTGGAAGATGTATTGCGAGTCCACAAACACCAACTTGACCGCGATCTACCGAACCAGGACCTTTCCGACCTGATGGCGTTCCTACGAAGCCTCTAGCCGGGATTAATTACCCCTGTCTCACGTGCACGTTGGCTTACCAAAACACGACATAGTTCTTTTAGGGATCGGGCACACGAATGCGCACATCTTGCGAATGTGGAAAATGCAACCGATTCCCGACGCGCGGTTGACGTGCATTTCCAATTTTGGCTTGGTGACCTATTCGGGGATGCTGCCGGGAGTTCTGAGCGGCCAGTATGCCCCGGAACGAATGCAAGTCGATCTGGTACGACTGTGTGCCGCGGGCCACGCCCGATTAATTCTGGCGGACGCAGTTGGTCTTGACTTGCAGTTGGGCCAACTATTGCTGGTGGATCGTCCTGCCATCCCATTTGATGTTCTGTCCATTGGGATTGGTTCCATTCCTGGCACGAGCGGCGCAGAAATCGATTCCGATATCGTCTTCGCAGTCAAGCCGATGCAAACCTTTCTGCAGAGAGTGGCGGTGCATCTGGAAAAACTGCGGCAGACGGTTGTGTCTAGGCCACTTCGGATCACGGTGGTAGGGGCCGGAGCCGGAGGAGTCGAGATCACGTTCTGCTTGCCGCATTTCGTGCAACGTGTGCTAGGAGCAACACCCATCGAAATGAGTTTAATCGACAGCCACGATCGAGTTATTCAAGGCGTAAACGATCGCACGGCAGGCCTGGCACGACGTTCCTTGGAGGGAAACGGAGTCAAGCTTGCCCTAATGCGTCGAGTCAAATCGGTACGCGGTGAAACCGTTACGCTCGATAACGGCGAAACACTGACTGCTGATTTGATTATCTGGGCGACGGGCGCGACGGCTCCTCCTCTGCTTGGGAAGTTAAGCCTTCCTAGAGACCCCAGAGGCTTTGTACTCACAAAACCAACGTTGCAGTCGGTCGCCGATGACCGAATCTTTGCCGTGGGCGACTCCGGAACCATCGTCGACCAAAGTTTGCCGAAGGCCGGAGTCTTTGCGGTTCGCCAGGGCCCAGTCTTATGGACCAATATCCAACGGCTGCTATCGGGGGAGCGACCCATTCCTTACAAGCCCCAGCGCAGCTTCCTCAAGCTGTTTAACACTGCGGATGGGGAGGCGATTGGCGAGTTCAAAGGAGTTTCCCTAAAGAGCAAATGGTGTTGGCGGTTAAAGGACCGCATCGACAGCCGTTTCATGGATAAGTATCAGGCCTACGAACCGATGCCTCTAAACACTCGAGCGGCCGCTCCGGAACCAACTTTCCCGATGCGGTGTGCCGGGTGCGGCGGAAAGGTTAGTGGGTCGGTCTTATCCCGTGCCTTGGCCAGACTGAAGATTCCGGAAGACGAACACGTTCTGTCGGGTTTAAACGCCGCCGAGGATGTGGCGCTGATCCACCCGCCTAAGCGGCCACTAGCACTGACCGTGGATTTCTTTGCGGCTCCGCTTGATGATCCGTACCTGGTCGGACGATTGAGCGCTTTAAATGCCGCAAGTGATATTTATGCATCAGGAGCTGAGCCCAGAGTAGCGCTAGCGATGGCGACAATCCCAGTCGGTCCCGCGCGCAAGCAAGAGGACCTGTTGTACGAGTTGCTATCGGGTGGCCTGTATGAATTTACTCGCATGCATGCCACCATCGTGGGTGGGCATACGCTCGAGGGACCGCAGCTGACAATCGGTTTCTCAATGATGGCAGAACAAGTGAGTCACAAGC
>JANNPR010000469.1:0-3694 GCA_031400345.1 Planctomycetota bacterium
CTTTTCGCAGTCTCTACGACGTCTGTCAACTTGGAAGTGGCACACAACATCAAAGCATTGCGCCGGTCCCGTCTTACGCTCCAAGCTTCACGCCTCGAGATGCTACTCCGTTCTGCACTCTTCCTCTTTCTCGTCCATATCCTTCAGCTCTTGTACCCAGACACTGATTTCGTTGCCATATTCGCTAGCCATGTTGCTTAGCACTAGTTGCCGATGAAATGCGGCCGCACCGACGTTCAATAGGTCCGCATCTTCGGCGCTGGGGAATCGCTTCATGGGGTCGGGAGCGATCAGACTTCGGCAGAAGTTCATGAGCAACTCGTTGCAAGTCACTTCTTCCGGCAGGATTTGGTTGAGTTGATGGGGCAGACTGCGTTTAGCTTCCAGCAGTTCGCGGTAGGTGTTCTGACCGGCGAACAGTGGTCGGCCGGAAAGTACTTCAATCAGCACATAACCGAGTGATGCCAAATCACTGCGGGCGGTACCCTCCTGATTTTCCAGCACCTCGGGCGCAGCATATTTCGGCGTACACGTTCGCACCTTCGGTGGATCATTCGTTTCAAAAGCCGATCCGATGTCCACGATTTTCCCATTCCCCGTGCGTTTCAACATGATGTTCGATGGTTTTATGTCTCCATGGATTATATTTTCGCGGTGCAATGCCGCCAAAGCTCCCAAACAATCGCGGACGATCGCAATCGCTACACCGGGCTTGACTCTCGGATGAACGGGGCCTGCCGTCACAATAACTCGATTGATGTATTCCCAACGTCGCGCGCTCACTCGATTACGCACTCGGTCCAACATTGCCGAACTTAGGAGTTGATGTAGGTCATAGCCGTCGATCCACTCCATTACCATCATGCGAATTCGGTGACGATCCACAAAGTTATGCACGCCCACCAGGTTGTCGTGTTGGATTTGGGCGACACGCGCGGCAACCCGGGCAATGCGGGACATGGTTTCTACATATTCGCGCGCATCTTGATAACGTTCCGGCGAAAAAATCTTGATGGCGACGGGAATTGTGAAGTCGTCGACGCCACGCCGTTCTGTGAGATACACAACGCCTTGGCCACCCTTTCCTAACAGCTTCTTCAGTTGATGATGGTTGGTCCAATTCAAGCGTTGCTCATCGATGATGCTTTGGTACTGAGGACAAAGTTCGTTTTCTTCACGCTGGACGGGACTGCCTCCGCGCGTAATCGTCAAGTTTACATCGTGTCGCGTTGTCGTAAGCATGTTCCACCTGAACTCAAAAGGACGGCTGGGATAATTAAGTTCCCAATTTAGCCGGAGGTCCGCGTGAACGTCTAGGCGATTGCGTCGTTGGCGTCGTCCAACGGCTCTCAGGTATTCACGATGGCAGAACCCACGTCGGTTATCCGACTGGCTTTTACCGATGAATCCGTCTCTTGAAACGGGGCTAGCAGGGGATTGGTAATCTGGAATTATTTTGCAACGCAACGCCCTAGGCAGCGCGCCCCAAATAATTTACCTCTCCCCGCGTTCTCAGCACGGGGGGGAAAGCGGTTACGCAATCGTCGCGCGTAAAACGTTTTCCTATGCGCTGCCTTAACGGGGTATCGGGAAGCCCCGTCGTTTGTCGACAACGTTTCGTAAAGGTTCGCCGGCAAAGTACCGTCTTAGATTATCGCAGACCAAGTTCGTGGTATCATCGGCGCGCCTCGCCGACTGGGCACCTACGTGCGGTGTGATAATGACGTTCGGCAAATCCCACAGCGGACTTGTCGCAGGAAGTGGTTCCACTTCGGTGACATCCAAACCGGCTCCCCAAAGTTTGCCAGACTCGAGCGCTCTGATTAAGTCCGCTTCCACGACGACAGGTCCCCGAGCAACGTTAATTAGAATGGAACCATGCTTCATTTTCTTAAACGAATTGGCATCAATCATCCCTTTCGTCTGCTCGTTGAGCGGAACACACATGATTAGCACGTCAATTTGCGGCAAAAGATCATCGAGTCGGTCGGCAGCCCAAAGTTGCTCCACGGCAGGCGGCTTGTTGTTTGGATACATATCGGTGGCGAGGATTCGTAGCCGGAAGGGAGCCAAAACCGCTGCCAGGCGCCTACCGTTGCCTCCAAAACCGACGATACCGACCGTCAACTCATGCAAATCGCGGGTCGGTCGCCGGATAAACTCCTTTTTCTGGCTGGCGCGAAAGAAAACTGGCAGGCCACGCAAAAGGCCCAACAACAGTGCCAAAGTTTGTTCGGCCACTTGGTCGGCAAACAGTCCCGAGGCGCTCGCAACTACGATGTCGGACGCGATGACCTCGGGCGTCAGACAATGATCCAGTCCTGCCGCCGACGATTGGATCCACAAAAGACGTCCCCGTTGGACTACCTCCGGCCACGGCACTGGTACTTTTGCATGACCGCAGTAAATATCGGCGGATAGCAATTCTTGAGCGATACGATCTTGTCCAGCGTCGACGATTTCCGCCGCCGGAGCGGCTGCCTGGATCTGTTGTAAATGGCGATCTTCAATCGGATAACATACAACGACTCTCATGGCCAACGATCGTACCAGCCTACCGCCGACAACAAAACCCGGTTTTGCCCTGGGGAAACCCGAGTTCTATGGAAACTGGATCGAGGTGGTGTCAGGTGGTTGGCGAAAGCGCATGCTTTGACAATAATTATGAATCGAATTGGTTTGTCTTACGCGGTCGAAATATGTCCCGCCCGTGGCCGCTTTCATTGTGCACGCTATCTAGTCTGAACGTTATTCACCGTGACTGTTATTGAATGGAGGTTCTCCCCTGACCAAGCCATCGAATCAACTAAGTGGTTGGGCATGCGTGGCACTCGTCGCCTTACGTTTCGCTATTGGCTGGCATTTCGTATCGGAAGGCGTGAGCAAGTTGCGAGATCCCAAGCCTTTTTCCGCGTTCTTTTTTGGCGCAGCGAAAGGGCCGCTGGCGCGCACGTTCCAGAACATGGCTTGGGATTCCGATGGATACGCTCGCTTGAATCGCAAACTCACCTGGGAAGCTTGGGACGGATTTCGTGAAGAGGTGGTCTCTGTGTACGGGTTTGATGAGGAACAGACCAAGCGAGCCAAGCGGACACTCGATGCCTATGTCGATCAACTGGACGGCGTTCTAGTTGACGAACGCGATGAAATCGATACCTATTTCCGGGGCCTCAAACGACGCGATGAGAATTTAATGGATCCAGCTCGGCAGGACGTTCCTTCGCTGAAGGGACAGTCTGACAAGATCGAGGCGGAATTAAAGAAAACTCGGGGACCTTGGTTTGGCCAAATTGATAAGTTATGGGTCGGTCTGGAACGTGACCTGAATTCGATTGCCACACCGGAACAATCATCAAGAGGTCCGGCGAAGCTTACCAAACCTCTCCGAGGTGCGATGGATTCCGAGCTGATTGACAGAATCATTCCCTATTTCGATTTAACCGTGGGTATTTGCCTTATCTTAGGTCTGTTCACACCAATCGCTGCTTGGGCAGGCGTGGCATTTTTGGCATCCGTGTTGGCAACTCAACCGCCTTGGTTTGCCGATGCGGCACCGACTTACTACCAGACGATTGAGGCGCTGGCGTTGGCTGTGGTTGCCACTGCCGGCGCTGGGCGACATGCAAGTCTGGATTTCATTTTTCGAGCTTTGCGGACGAGCTGTTGTCCGCCGAAGACGGGAACTCCTATATGA
>JANNPR010000473.1:0-4716 GCA_031400345.1 Planctomycetota bacterium
CGCTTTAGGCTTCAATAACCCGCACCAGCAGGTTAGCATCGCTTGCGCTTCAGCTTCGATAACCCGCAATAGCAGAACCCCGACTAAGATGCACTTATGACAACCTACGAACAACGACGTAAGTTGGAACAATTATCGCCAGAGAAGCTGGCGGTTTGGCAATTGGATCGGCTGAACCAAATGTTGTCAGCGATATTGCCCAGCAATCGTTTCTATGCCAAAAAGCTTGAAGGACAGACTCTTCCGCTGACAACGCTTTCCCAACTGACGACGATTCCTTTTACGAGCAAGTCCGAATTGATTGGGGAAGGCGACGATCTTCTGGCTGCAAACGTCACATTCTCGTTGGATCAGTACGTGCACTACCACCGCACGTCCGGGACACACGGGCATCCTTTGCCAATCATGGACACGGCTTCCGATTGGGAGTGGTGGGTGGACACTTGGCAGTACGTATTAGATGCTGCCGACGTAATCAAAAGTGACCGCGTGTTCATGGCGTTTTCATTTGGGCCTTTCATTGGTTTCTGGTCTGCGTACGACGCCATGGTTGCTCGCGGAGCTTTGGTTATTCCCGGGGGCGGGCTCAGCACAAAGTCGCGACTCGAACTCATCCGCTCGTCCCGGGCGACCGTCGTTTGTTGCACCCCGAGCTACGCTTTGCATTTGGCAGAGATTGCCACCCAGGACGGTATTGACTTGCCTTCCTTAGGCGTCCGAAAGCTGATTGTCGCCGGCGAACCGGGAGGGTCGGTTCCTGCGATACGTGACCGAATGGAAGCAGCGTGGGGCAGCACTGTTATCGACCACGCTGGCGCAACCGAGGTGGGCCCCTGGGGCTACGCCGACACGGAACGAACCGGAATACATATCGTTGAGAGCGAGTTCATTGCCGAGTTTTTACCGTTGTCAGATGATGGACCGGCAAAGGAAGGCGGACTGTGCGAACTGGTGCTAACCTCGCTGGGTCGACACGGGTCGCCGGTGATTCGCTACCGAACGGGCGATGTGGTACGTCCCAACTGGTCGCACGGGCTGGTGAATCGTTTTGTGTTGTTGCCGGAAGGTGTTATCGGCCGCGTCGATGATATGCTGATTATTCGCGGAGTAAACGTTTTCCCGACTGCGATCGAGGCCATCCTCCGATCGTTTCCGGAAGTTGTTGAGTTTCGCGCTACGGCGCGAAAAGACGGCGAAATGGACTCCCTTTCCATTGAAGTCGAGGATGAACTAAACGAGCCACTGCGAATCTGCCGGGAACTTGAACTTCGCATGGGCCTGCGAATCGAAGTGGAGAACGTTCCAGCGGGCAGCTTGCCACGCTTCGAAGGCAAAGCTCGGCGATTCATCGACACGAGATGATGGGTGGCACGTCCCTGAGTCGCGAGGAACGAGCGGCGAAGGGCGTGGCTGCACTCATAACACGCTTGTTGCTCGGCCGAGGACGGGATTGTTTGACGTATACCCAGTGCGGCGCTCGCGGCTGACGCCGCGATCTTGCACTGGGCTGGATGATCTGCTGGGGCTTCGCCCCGAATACAGGAACGTCCTTCCTGCTTACAAGCACAACGCTGTCGCAATTCTGGCGAGGAACAAAAATACGATAAATGCAATTTCTATTGACATGACCAAACTGCGCGACCCAGTACCACCCTGCACCAGCCGTTTCCAATCACCGGCTGCCGAGCCACTGGTTATGGATCAGATTGCTTCCTGGCCGCGTTCACCCGTGCGAATCCGGATGCAATCATCCAGCGGCACGACGAAAATCTTTCCGTCGCCGATTTCTCCTTTGTCGCCCGTTCGACCACCTTTGATGATCGCATTCACCGTGGGTTCGACAAATTCCTCATTGACTGCTATTTGCAACTGAACCTTGCGCAGTAAATTGACCGCGAATTCATGACCGCGGTACACCTCAGTCTGTCCTTTTTGCCGGCCAAAGCCCTGGCAATCCATAACCGTTAATCGGAACACCTCGACTTCCGTCAACGCTGCTTTGACCGCCTCCAATTTGCTCGGCTGTATGATCGCGATGATTAACTTCATGATGGCACTCCCCTTGTTAATCCCATCCTGGCCTCACAATCGTACGACCCGCAGGATAGTCCAAGTCGCTCCAGTTGTGTGAGACATTGCGTCCGTTTTGCACGCTGTTGCTCGCGTTTCGTAACCGCTCCCCGTCACTCTAAAGACCAATGATAACGGATATGCCTTCCAGGATAGGCATCCGCGAACACGAATCTAAAGCACTTACTCCGGCGGGGAAAGTGGACGAATTGAAAACAACGTATCGCAACCTAAGTTGAACCTTCACTTACTTTGCGACTATCTCCGGTTGCGAGTTCGCGGCGTCGTATTCATCCTGCCGAGACTGCGGCACGTTCAACATGACGCGAGTGTCTCCTCTAAGCTGCCTTCTGACAAGAAACATCCTCTAAAACTGGCAGCGAAACTAACGGCCGCAAGCTCGTAACGATCGGCGTACCGGGTAGTGCATGGCTGGCGGCTCCACCTAACGAGCTGCGCATGGGTATGGAACTTCTAGGCGAGTGTTGACAGGGCTCAACCTTGCCACGGAATAATTGCCACGTCCATCCCAAGGTACGGCGGTAAGTATGAAAAAGTCCACACATTCCCATAGCCTGCACGCCCGCATCGATAACATGGGCCCGAAGTTTTAGAAAACAACGACGCCGAAATTGCTTCCAACGCGAGTAGCGCTGGACTTCGATTGCGGGACGCGTTTCTGAGTCCGCGAACGGAATCGTGGACTTCGAACGAATCAACGCCGCCAACATGCGGATCGGATTGAAGAAGTAGGTGTAACCCGCAAGCAAATTCAGTTGTTTTTGCCAAGGACGCGCGTGTTTGGACGCAATCACGTAGTTGCCGTCGCAGATGTGTGGTTCAATCTGTTTCCCATTCACACGGTCGAAGGCAAGCCCCGACGTGTAGGTATCCTCATACCATTTCGAGCCAGGAGACGGCGACAGCATCAATACTTGTGTATAAATCGCACCCGCCTTGCGCAGGATCCTCAACTGGTTCAGTAGTCCGTAATTTCCTTTGCGGGTGATCAGGGGTTGTGAATCGTGATGCATCATCATGGGTATGGGATGGATTCCATTGCTGCGCAACAAGCGAAAAGCTTCCAAAGTTTTGCTTTCGCTCTGCCCTTTCTTCACCAACGTGCCCGTCAGGTCTTCAACACCCATCCATACTCCCCACAGGCCGGCTCGGCGAATCGTAGGGAGATGTTCTTGTATTCGAAGTGTGTCGTGAACGGTCGCCTCCGTACCCAGCCGGATCGAGCAGAACGGCCTCTTCCCGGAACTCGCCAGTCGGGCCAGCGGCTCGCAAATGTCCAGCGTGCGCTTGGTATCGTTGAAAAAGTTGTCGTCGGTTCCAAAGAAGTTGGCTATCCGATAGGTATTGGCGATTTGTTCGATCTCTTCCACAACTCGTGCACCGCTTTTTACTCGATGCTGCCGTTGGTTGTACGCTGGGATTGGACAATAGGCACAGCGGAACTTGCAGCCCACGGTGAGCACGATGGAGCAAATCAGCGAGTGTTTTCTGACACGCTTAGCAGGTAGGGCGTGAAGGTTCAACGTCGTCGCCGTACTAGGCGGTTCTAACAGTGAAAAACCCAGAACTGGGTGAGGCAGTTCGTCGAGATCCCCCAGCAACCGTTGGATTCCGGTGTCGACTAACTCTTCCATGGGGCCATCGGGCTTCGCAGATCGAGCGTACACCAAGCCTGGAATTTCATCGAGCGCACCCCAGTCACGCGCTCGAAGGAAAGTCGACCTCAGCGGCTCGCCGCTGGCTCGCATCGATAACAGGACTTCCAATAGATTCAACAAGACGTATTCTTCGCCAGTGACCGCCACGTCCACTCCCCAGGGGGCTTTAGGATCGGTGCCAAAAACCTGCCAGGGTTCATAAATGATTCGCGGACCTCCCGCGATGATCAGCGGCCGTTGTGCCGCATCGATTTTGCATGTGTCTTGAATCATGCGATCACACTCGGACGAGTGCAGGTGCATGCTCGACACCATGAAGATATCGGGGATACGACCGTCGAGCCGCATCTGGGAGGGCTGGAAGTTTTTGTTCCACTGTTGCAGCACGATACGGGTTTTATGAAACCCCGCGTCGACAAGAGCAGACCCAATCGCACGTACGCCCGCTGGTGCCATCTTTAGATCGGCAAATATGAATGGCAGGATGCGGGTGCGATGGTCAAAAGCGCAAGCGATGACTGTGGCCAAGTCGTGCTTGTGCGATATCGCACGCAGACGCTGCCGAATGGATGTCATCTCACCTGGCGGCAACAAAACATCACCACGAGCACGAAAGGGGAGCTCCATTGTTCCGACTCCGATCTGACGTTCCAAACTAGGAATGCCCGCTGCGTTTTTCGTCACCGACAGCTGGGACGAATCTCGCCGGCAAAGTGCGGAGTTGTCGCAGATTCCTGAGTCGGAATCTACAGCGTTTTGCGGAGGTTTCTACAATTCGTCGATGTGACAGACTGCCATGATCGATTCGAAAGCAATTTACCGCACACCCCGGATTAGCCCGGATTATTCACGAAGCGATCGTTACGCATCGCAACATCAACCGCGACAAGAGGCTGTAGCTATATTGCCCAGAACACCAGGAACTGAACGCGGATTTGCGAAGGCCGTTAATCGTTCGTCGAATTCG
>JANNPR010000484.1:0-3420 GCA_031400345.1 Planctomycetota bacterium
CGACTTGTGGACTCACTCGAAACGGCGTTCGCACACGGTCGAGGTTGTTGTCACGTGCTGGCGACCGTCCAACTGGAGAGCCCAACGATGAACTCCATGGTGGAAACCGTGGACGAAATCAACTGGCGACGGCTCATCTTCTGTTCTTTCTATTGGTGTCAAACCTGTGGGATCGAATATACCGCGGCGGAACCTCGAACATTTAGCTTTAATAGCCCGTTAGGAGCTTGTCCAAAGTGCGAAGGGACTGGGGATGTCATCGATTGGGACATCGATGCGGTAATTCCCGATCGTGCACATTCACTTCGCGAAGGAGTTGTGATTCCCTGGACTGCAGCTACCTATTCCTCACAGCGCGATGCACTCATGCGTTTCGCGAATGCCGCCAACATCTCGATCGAGTTCCCACTGCATAGCCTGCCGGAGGAACAGCTGCAACAAATCTGGTGGGGTTCGAAAGAGCCGGAGTTTTTGGGAGTACGAGGACAATTGTCGCAGTTGGAACAAAGCAAAGGCGGCCCCCGCTCGCGAGCCTTTCTCAACCGCTGGCGAAGCCGCCGTACCTGCGACGAATGTCAGGGAGCTCGCCTACGTCCCGATGCCTTGGCTTTCAAGATTGGCGGCCGCAGCATTGCTGACTTGTCCCGCATGCGGATTGAAGATTTACGTGGCTTTTTGAAAAGCCTTTCCGCGGACGCGAGCCAGCAAGCGGTCGCCCAGGCGGTTTACCGCCAGATCGGCGGAAGACTTGAATATCTAAATGAAATAGGTCTGGGCTATCTGTGGCTTGACCGATCTCTCGCCAGCCTGAGCGCAGGGGAAGCACATCGAGTTTCGTTGGGTTCCGCTTTAGGGTCTGACCTAGTGAATATGCTGTACGTGCTGGATGAACCGTCGGCCGGATTGCATTCGCAAGATATCGCCTGTCTGCTCCCCTCGATTTTTCGCATTCGCGACCGTGGTAACACCGTTGTTGTGGTCGAACACGAAGAAACGTTGCTCCGTTCTGCGGACCGATTGGTCGAAATCGGACCGGGCGCTGGGGAACGGGGCGGTCGAGTCACTTTTCAGGGGACTCCACAGGAATTGTTGCAATCGCCAGACAGCGTGACGGCGGCATTTCTCAATGGACGACGAGGAGCAGGATTGCCGGCCGAGCGAAGAGCGACTCGTCACGGCTGGATTAGCCTTACCGGAGCGCGTGGTAATAACCTGAAAAACATCACAGTCAACTTTCCACTCGGGATGTTATGTGTTGTCACCGGTGTGAGCGGAGCCGGCAAGACGACTTTAGTCGAAGACACGCTTTACGGCGCATTATGCCGCCGATTACGCAAAGACGGCCCCAAACCGGCCCCATTTGATGATGTGGTAGGTGACGGCCAAATCAATGATGTTGTTCTGGTGGACCAAAGCCCCGTGGGGCGGACGCCTCGCTCCAACCCAGTCACCTATATCAAAGCCTTCGACGAGATCCGTTCTGTCTTTGCCAATACGTTGGATGCACGCACTCACAACTACACCGCAGGCAACTTCAGTTTTAACGTGGACGGCGGACGATGTACCGTGTGTGAAGGGGACGGCCAAATTCTCATCGATATGCAGTTTCTGGCTGACGTCTACATGAAATGTGCGCAGTGCGGGGGAAAGCGTTACCGCAAAGAGATCTTGAACGTGAAGCATCGTGGGAAGAACATTGCGGAAGTGTTGGAAATGACGGTTCGCGAGGGCTTTACGTTCTTTCGAGGACAAGTCAAAGTCCAGACCCGGCTCAAACAGTTGATCGACGTCGGGTTAGATTACTTGCGCTTGGGCCAACCTGCGAATACTTTATCTTCCGGTGAATCTCAGCGACTAAAACTGGCTGCCCACCTTTCGTCGGCGGGTCGCCATCGCACGTTATTCCTAATGGACGAACCAACCACCGGCCTGCATTTCGCAGACGTCGTGACCTTGCTCGATTGCTTCGATGCGCTGTTAAGCGTGGGTCACTCGTTGATCGTAGTGGAACATAATTTGCAACTAATTAAGGCCGCGGATTACGTGATCGACATGGGCCCGGGAGCCGGCGAGGCGGGCGGCGAAGTTGTTTCCCATGGAACTCCAGAACAAATCGCAGAGCACCCCGGGTCTGCCACAGCGCGTTATCTTGGGGAAGTTCTCCGAGCCGCGCAACGACTGGATCAGCTGTAGTAGGCAGCCTCGTTCAAAATCGTGGATGTAGTTGACAGACAAGAGAACTTACTTCGGGTTTGACAGCCACAACAACCGCGTTACAATCAAAAGTGAATTTGGGATTGGCCTTTGAAAGATTGCCGTCCTCGCGTTCGTTCCCTCCAAGTTGGTCCAGGTGACGCCCTTCCGGGCTGCCCCCCGCTTTCGCCGCTTGGAAGTCGTTTGTTCCTCACCTTCCTCCCCGTAAGTGCGAGAGCGAATCATGTCTCCATTATTTGCCATGTTTGGCGTCGGTCAGACCGAACTTCTGGTAGTTGCCGGAATTGCCCTACTGCTATTTGGACACCGTCTACCTGGTGTCATGCGGTCCATGGGCCGAGGCATCGTCGAATTCAAAAAGGGTGTCGCCGGAATTGACGAGGGGATGGAAGAGGAAACGGCTGAAAAAAAAGGCAAAGAGCAATTGCCTTAGACCGCTGACCACTCTCTCTGCGACATTCTTTCTTGCCTATTCTGACAAATGGTGCTTCCATGTTTGGTTTGAATTTTAGCGAAGTGTTTGTGGTGGGTCTGGTGGCCATTTTGTTATTCGGCAAACGGCTGCCTGAGGTCGCGAAGTCCTTGGGATATCACTATCGCGAGCTTCGTAAGGGGCTCTCCGAATTCCATTCGGTGCTCGATTCCACCGATTCACATGTGACTCGCCCAAAGACCAAATCGACCTCGACGTACCGATCCTACGATGATTACGAACCAGTTACCGCGCCCCGATTCGAGCCTCCGACCAGTGAACCGCGAAACACCGATTCGCAAACCAGTCCGTCGCAGACAGCGGGCAATATCGAGTCCCAAGTACCCTCGTCCGCTTCGAATGCTTCGGGAAGCTAGTGACCAACTAAATGCGTCGTACTCGAAGATAGTTCGCTCCCTGGCGCCAACCTATGCGAACGTTGTTGCGATTCGGTGACGTTATCTTTAGCGTCGTGTCTGGTGGCGCTGTCGGCGGATGGATCGGCTGTTCGTTGGGTGATTTCGGTGGGCGGGCCGATTCCGAAAACGTCTGGTTCCTGTCGGTGATCATCGGCGCTGCGGTAGGGCTTGCGGCCGTCTCAGCCCTCATTTTCCGAGGCGCCGGGCGGCTGGGCTGGGGCTACTCGCTTCTCCTGGGGTCCATATACGCCATCGTCTCTGCGACGGCATTTATCCTGTTCACTTTGTTCGATCACCCCTTCCCTCCCAAATAGG
>JANNPR010000485.1:0-3899 GCA_031400345.1 Planctomycetota bacterium
GCGAGTGCTGCCGCTAGGTTCAACGCCGTGGTCGTTTTTCCCACGCCGCCTTTTTGGTTTGCCACACAAAGGACTCGTCCCACACCAGCCTCCCTGCCGGTTTCGCCGACTTCCGGACGGACGGATTGTAGCGACAAGGAGCGGCTCGGGAGAATGTCATTTAAACTGATAAAGGCGAGTCAGGCCCCGTCAAGCCTTGCACGTTTCACGTGAAACGCATTGTCTAACAATACTGCGTGTTCCACGTGAAACGCGTAATCCTCTTAAGTTCCGCAGGCATAGCGGTCTTGGATCAAGCCGATTTGCGGCAGTCAACACGCTCACATTTCAGTTATTTGACAACACACAGAATGTGCCACCTACCACGGTTTCACGTGAAACTCGGGACGCCTTAAGTCACTCCAACGGGTTGAAGACAAGCCCGCTTAGGAGTTTGGGGTAGAAGTATGTGCTCTTGGCTGGCATTCGTTCGCTATGTTCGCTGATGGTTTGAACGTGTTCGACGGTGGCGGGCATTACCAGGGCCGCAAGTTCAAATCGGCCTCCTTGGCCCATTTGCCCGGTTGCGTCCCGACCCACCGTATCACCTTGCATCAATCCCTGAACGGCCTCATCGATTGAGTGCACATACATAGGCTTGGGTAGTTTCTTGGCGCCGAGTAGATTCTCCATGACAAGTCGGTGCAATATGGATACGCCCAACCCTTGCCATTCAGGACTGTGGTCGGTCGAAACCTCTGACATTTTCGCGAGACCCGAATCGTTGATGATGGCCATCGTCCATTGGTTATCTTCCGCCGTATAGAAAGCGATCGTACCTTGTTCGCCCGCGAATTCGATTTCATCCCATAGCTGCCCGGCTTCGCCCGGTCCCTCGCCTCCAGGCCCGGTCTCAAAATACGGGGCGAGCTTTTCGCGAAGTTGCGTGGACGTCTGCGGCGCGACCCCACGGAATAATCGATGCGTAGGTAGTACCACCATTCCCGGATCATTCATGCTGACGCACATCGTTAAGACATAGTTCGCTGGATGTGCAGACGAGAAACCGGCGTTTGCCGCTAGCTCATCGCGATAATTGCATGCAGTCTCATACCGGTGATGACCGTCCGCAATGTACATTGGCTTAGGATCCATGATGGCACCTACAGCGGTAATGATCTGAATATCCGTGACTTGCCAAAGCCGATGGAGCACACCGAGGTGGTCCGTTGCCTCCCACGGAGTCGCGCCCGTAATCGCTGCCTCGAGCATTTCCTGAGCTTCGTTTTGGGGATCGGGATAGAGTCCGAATATCTGGCTCAGATTGGTCCGACATGCCCTGGTCAACAATAGCCGGTCCTGTTTTGCCGCAGCGTGGGTCTCTTCATGGGGATAGATTTTTCCCTGGCCAAACCGTTCCAATCGAACTCGGCACATGAAACCTCGTCGTTGGAACTCGCGTCCGCCGTGTTGAAATATTTGATGGTAAACGTATAAGGCCGCGTTCGGATCTGACTGCAATACACTTTCGCTTCGCCAATTTTTTAGAAACCGTGCTGCTCGGGTATAGCGATTACTTTGCTCGTCGTCACCGGGCTCGTCCCGGTTTAGCTCAAGGCGAATCACATTACACGGATGCTTTTTATACAACTGTTCTTGCAGGGCCGGATCGATCACGTCGTAGGGCGGAGCAATCACGTCGCTGAGGGAACCTACCTGTCCCAGGTTGTAACGCAAACCTCGAAATGCTTGTACGTGCGGCATCGGCAGCAATTACCTCCAAGTGAATGTTCGTGAAGCCACCAACCTAGGCTGATGTCTCCGCATCGATACGGAAAGTGTAACCAAGAAAAAGAAAGACGTCCGCCCCCGGGGTATCCTCAGAGGCAGACGCCGTGCGATTCCGCTCGATCGCTTAGTAGCGGTAGTAGTCTGGCTTATATGGCCCTTCCACTGGAATTCCCAAATATTGGGATTGCTTCGCCGTCAACTTGGTCAGCTTTACCCCAATATGTTCCAAGTGCAGCCGAGCCACTTCCTCATCAAGTTCTTTGGGTAGGCGATGCACGCCTAGTTCATACTTGTCCGAGCGTGTCCACAACTCGAGTTGTGCCAGAACTTGATTCGTGAAGCTGTTGCTCATGACAAACGCCGGATGCCCTGTGGCACATCCGAGATTGACCAGCCGGCCTTCCGCCAGCAGCAACACACTCCGACCGGTCGACTTGAAGGTATATCGATCGACGGCACCCATGTGACTGGGCTTAATGTTGACTTTGGTCGCCTTGCCCGATTGAACTTGGGCCTCGAGCCAGGCCACATCGATCTCGATATCGAAATGACCAATGTTGCAAATGATGGCGTCGTTCTTCATCTGCTGAATGTGGGTGCCGTGGACGATGTCACAACATCCGGTAGTTGTGACAAAAATGTTCCCTTGCGAAGCAGCATCTTCCATCGTCGTTACTTCAAACCCCTCCATCGCTGCTTGCAGCGCATTGATGGGATCGATTTCCGTAACGATGACCCGCGCGCCATAGCTTCGCATAGAATGCGCACAGCCTTTACCCACGTCACCGTATCCGCAGATGACCACTACTTTGCCGGCGATCATGACATCCGTAGCACGCTTGATGCCGTCGGCGAGCGATTCGCGACAACCGTACAAGTTGTCGAATTTACTCTTGGTTACCGAATCGTTGATATTGATCGCTGGAACCTTGAGGTCCCCCCGAGCATGCATTTGGTAGAGCCGATGGACACCGGTCGTTGTTTCTTCTGAGAGGCCGCGAATTCCCCCCAGCAATTCCGGAAACTTCTGATGTACCATTGCGGTCAGATCCCCTCCATCGTCCAGTATCAGATTGAGAGGCTGGCCGTCAGGGAAAAAAATACTCTGTTCAATACACCAATCAAACTCGGCTGCCGTTTCCCCCTTCCACGCGTAGACGGGGACGCCGCGTGCGGCAATCGCTGCGGCAGCGTCGTCTTGCGTCGAGAAAATGTTGCAGCTACTCCAAGTGACCTGCGCTCCCAGTGCCTCTAGCGTTTCGATCAAGACGGCCGTCTCGGTCGTCATATGAAGGCAGCCAGCAATTCGTGATCCTGTGAGCGGTTTTTCGGTCCCGTACTTCTTGCGGAGAGACATCAGTCCGGGCATTTCGTTCTCAGCCAGCATGATTCGTTTCCGACCGAGTTCGGCCAGAGCCATGTCTTTGACTTTGTACGGGATATGGGGTGCGGAAACTGTGGCCACTGAGAATTCTCCTATTGTGCAAACTTCATAAAAACGGCGGGATAACTAGTATATTCAGCGACACCAACGCGGTAGGGACTACGAAATCATAGGCACCTGGGAAAAAACCGCAACCCTAACGATGTTTGCCGTCAAAATTAAGGGGCCTGGCGCTTTGAGCACGACTCACGAATTGAGTCATCCGTTCGGCCGACTTTACGCCCGGAGTGCTCTCGACTCCACTGGCAACATCAACTGCGTGCGGGCCGACCGTACGGACCGCTTCGGCAACGTTCTCCGGAGTAAGTCCGCCTGCCAGGATCAGCGGCAAGGCACCTAGCGATGCCCTTAGCAGTTTCGCGCATTCCCAGTCGGCGATGGTACCTGAACCACCGTACATGCCCGGCTGAAATGAATCTGCCATCACGGCAACCAATTGCTTGTTCGGATCGCCGAAGCGTTCCGCAATCGCTGAGATGTCGATCGTGGCGTGATTAAGTCGAACGACACGGATATATGGAATCATGATTCGCGAACTGAATTCATCAGATTCGTCACCGTGAAGTTGGATGAGGTCGAGCCCTAGTTCATCGCGTATCTGGTGTATTTTTTCTGCCGATGCGTTCACAAAAACGCCAACTCGAATCATGTACTTAGGCAACGATTGAACAATTTCTTTGGCCTG